>PNOO01000066.1 GCA_013824905.1 Syntrophus sp. (in: bacteria)
ACCTCGATCATGCCGTTTTCAAAAGATCGCAACGATGGAAACCAAAAAAGATAAAGGAACTGTGTCCACTTATTTAGGTCGTTTGCTATAGTATAGAATCCACATGCCAGTGAGTAACCGGGAGGGCGGAATCATGAATCTCGATTGGGGCACGTTCCAGACAGGAGACTGGCTCATCGGACTGGTGTCGACATTTGTCGCCTATGTCATATTTACCTTTCTGCAACGCTTTTTACACCGCATTCCTTTTCTAAGGATCATTGCCTTCCAGCTCAACCTCCTGGCATTGGCCTTGCTTACTTTACTCTTTCTGACCCCTCAGTTGACCGGGCTGCATCATTACGTCTTGTCCGCTGTTCAAGCGACTGCCGTTTTCCTGCTTGTCGTCATCGTCTTTCGCGCCATCGATATTTTCTTTTTTGATCAACTCAGGCGTTGGCGTCATCAGGCGCCGGTGCCCGTTGTCGTCAGGGATATCGGGCGTTGGGCCCTATCGCTGGTCATATCGGTCTTCTTGATTCGCTATTTTTTTGCGGGTGTCAACCTCGATGTCCTGGCTGTCTCATCCATTGTTGCCGGCTATATTCTCGGCAATGCGACAAAGGACAGCCTCGGCAACCTTTTTTCAGGGCTTGAACTCAATACCGACAGCCCCTTCCGCATAGGCGACTGGGTCACTATGGGTAACCACACCGGGTGTGTTGTCGACACGACCTGGCGGGCAACCCGCTTGAAAACCAAGACCCATGACTATATCGTCATACCAAACTCCGTCATTGCCCGCGAGCCGATCATAAACTACTCCTGTCCGAAACGCGACCATGGTTGCATCATCAAGGTGGGCGTCGACTATGGAACCCCTCCGAATAAAGTACGCCAGACCATCATGCAAGTGCTTGATGATACGCCCCCTGTTCTCAAGCAATTGCCGCCGGTTGTCAGATTGACGGACTATGCAGATTTTTCCATCAACTTCACCATCAGATTTTTCATCGCTGATTATGCCGAACTTGAAGAGATAATGAGCGATGTCATGTACCGCCTGTGGTATGCGTTCAAGCGGGAAGGCATCACCATCCCGTTCCCCATCCGAGACGTACGCATTAAAGAGAGGGCAGCGGGTGAAGAGGTTGAAAGAGACAAGGAGATCAGGCAATTGCAGGACCTCCTGGGAAACCTGGACCTCTTTTCATCACTCTCGACTGATGATCTGAAGCGGCTGGCGGAGCAGGCACAGATCCGCGTATACGGACGGGGCGAATGTCTGGTGAACGAAGGCGAGCCGGGAGGCTCACTCTTTCTGATTCGGAACGGCGTGGTCAAATTGACCGTAGCTCAGGCGGACGGCAGGCAGACAGTACTGGCCACCATGACGTCGGGCCAGTTCTTCGGTGAGCGGTCACTTTTGACCGGTATGCAACGGTCGGCTACTGTAACCGCGGAGGCGGATGTAGTCGTTGTGGTCGTTGATAAACCGGTCCTCGCCCCAATTCTTCAGGCGAACACGAACCTGGTCGCAAGCCTGGCAGCCGTTCTTGAGCAGAGAGACGCCGATCGGGCGGCCCGTCGGCAAGCGGATTCCAAAATGCCGGTGGTTCCCACGCCGCAGCTTGTCTGGCTGCAACGGATCACCCGCTTCTTTGGCCTGGATTGAAGAGCGTCGAAAACGCCTTGTTACGGCCATCAACGGCAGATCACAAGGGAAGGCGGACTAACGGGGTTTCCCCTTGGATTTCATCTGGTTCCGAACTCCCCGGTAGACCGGTCCCCAAATGGGGTGACCTGCCTCCGCCGTATCCAGCGAAAAATTGGGATCCTCTTCAAAAGCCTTGCGAAATTCGTCGCGGCATCGCCGTGTATTGTCCGAACCGCAGGCGATGAAAGCCAGATACTTGTGGGCCTTCGCGCTGTCCGTCTTCAGGGTAAGGCCGGCGCTGAGCGCATCCTGTAAATTTTTCGCGGCGCTCTTGTACTCCCCCTCTTCATAGCTTTCAATCCCCTTTACCAGCAACTGCTCACCCACGCTCTGGGGCGGTTGTTCAACAGGCTGTTCTTTACCTGCGCGCACACAGCCGGTCAGAATTATGATTCCGACCAGCAGGAGGATCCTGTAGCGTAAAACAGTCATATCCACCCCCCCTGTCAACGGAATTTATATTTGATCTTCAAGTGCTCTCCCGGTTTCAAGTCCACACCCTGCTTATAAGAAGGAAAGGTCGTGTTCCGGATTTCTATCTGATGCTTGCCCGGCGCCAACTGTAAGCTGTTCAGAGGGGGTGACACGCCCTTCTTATTTCCGTCCACATAGACTTCCCCCCAAGGCGCGATACCGAGCGATACCGTGGCGGGTGCGGCAGGCTTCTCAGGGGTCGATGCCGTCCCGGTTTTTTTCTGATCTTCAGAGGTCGGAGCAGGGGTCTCAACCATCTTGGTTTTCGCCGGAGTCTCTTTCTTTTTGGCTGCCGCGGGGGCCTCCTCCTTCTTAGATCCTGCGTGGGGCTCATCCTTCTTGGCTTTCGCTGGAGTCTCTGCCTTCTTGGTACCCTCCGGTGTCGCAACGGATGTCGGTGACGGGACCATTCCCGGGTCTTTTACCGGCGTTCCTCCTGTTTTCCACACGATAACCGGCACACTGATCAGGATAACAATCAGGGAGGCGGCAATAGTGAGCACAGTCCGGTTGTTTCGTATCACATCCCGGCTAAACCACTTCACGATCCCGCCAATCAACCTCTTTTTCCAGTCAAGCCACATCACGATCCCGCCGCCTGGCATCTTATTCCATCCCAGCCGCCAGGAAGACGGCTGGGATGTCCGGAGCGGCTGACCCTCATCCGCCGTCACAGTTATGCCGCTTTGCCCGTCTGTATCAGTAACAGCGGTGGAGGTCGACACGTCGCCGCCGGTGATTTCCCTGCTCTGTTCTTCCTTTCGCTGCACGGGCGGGGCGGGCGGCAGGATTTTTTCCTTATCCACAGGATACACGGAATAGACTTGATGTTCCCGTACATGTTTGTCGGCGCGAGAACCTTCATAATGAAAGAGCTTTGCATATTCCTGAGAAAGGCGGGAAATCACTTCGAAATAGGAGCTGGAAACAAGGACCTGTCCGGGCTCGGCAAAGCTCATCACGCGCTGGGCTACATTGATGCCGTCGCCGATCAGATTACGCCGCCCGTTGATATCCTGGACCAGTTTGACCGGCCCCAGGTTGATGCCGATACGGACGGAAAAATGGGGTGTAGGCGAACTCTCCTCACCAATAATGACATCGCGGATACTCAGAACCACGAAGAGCGCATCCTCAGGATCGCCCAGAAAACTGATGGCGGCTCCGTCCCCCGTATCAAGGATGATGCGGTCATTGACTGCCACGTCTTTGATCGCCTCAGCCAGTATGGCATTGAACCGGTTCTTCTGTCGGATCTGCTCGTTCACCGGTTGCTGGGAGTATTCGACAATATCCAGAAAAACAACGCTGCATATGAACGTTCTATTCGTTGTATGCGACATGGGATCACTTTCCGGGTATCATCACGTCAGGATGGGTTTTATTACCCTTTTCTCTCCCCTCCGGTCAAGGGTTCTCCATCCTTATTTTGAGAGGCTCGTCTGCATCCGTTTTTTGTGGGAGATGAAATTCAGTTCCTCAGACCCGTTTTTTCAGGTTGGAACGTCGAGGACGAATGGTCACCGGGACGATTCGACATAGGCAACGATATTCTCGGCAAGCATCCGGACGACCTGTTCGAACTTCGCTTCGTCCCTGTCCAGGAGGGTCATCCGGAAACCGGGAAGATCGGTGAAGAAGGAGGTCAGCGGGATCACACAGATCCCCGTAGCGCCCAAGAGGTAATAGACGAAGCGTTTGTCAAACTCTACCGGCTCCGCAACAAGCTTTTCGATATAGTTCCGGATGTCCTCCTGAGCGATCGGCAGGGTCTGGCGGCTGTTAAGGATCGCCTCGTTAAAGACGACCGTCATGTAAAAGGCGCCGCAGGTCCGGTTCACCATGACATAGGGGAGATCCTTAAGTATCCGGTAGGCGATGTTGGAAAGCTTTTCGTAGTGACGGATCCGTTCATTGAGGTAGGGCTGGTACTCCGGGTGGTTCATGATCCGGGGTATCGCCATCTGCGGAAGGGTGGTGGAGCAGACCTCCGACATCTTCTGGGTCAGGATAACATCGATATAACGGGCAAAGATCTCATCCTTATCGGCGTTGTAGATCTCCATCCAGCCGCAGCGGGAACCGGGCCAGGGAAATTCTTTGGATATCCCTTTCATGCTGATCCCCGGCACATCCCCGATAATGTCGGACAGGGGAACGGTATTCCGACCGTTGTAAACGATGTTCTGGTAGGTTTCGTCGAAGATGAGGAACAGGTCATAGGTTCGGGCGATTTCCACGATCCGCCGAAGCGTCTCCTCAGGGTAGACGTAGCCGGTGGGGTTGTCGGGATTGATGACGAGGATCCCGACGACGGCCCGGTGGCTTTTCACCTTCCGTTCCAGTTCGTTGATGTCGGGAGACCAGTCGCAGTATGGATTCATCCGGTATGTATTCGGAGGAAACGAGGCGTGAAGGACCTCCGCCAACAGGTGCGTAGAATAGGTCGGTTCCGGCATGATGATCCGCACGTCGACGCGGATGGCGCTGTAAGCCCGGGCGATCGCGTCGCCGAGACCGTTGAAGAAGATGATATCCTCGGGGGTAATCTGCGCCTTGCCCCGCCTGTTGACCCGTTCGGCAAGAAACTCTCGCGTCGCATCCATCCCTTTCGTGGGGGAATAGCCATAGGTGCGATCCTCCTTGAGGAGGTCGACGAGGACCTCCCGCATCCAGCCGGGAATCTTCTCCCCCTTCTGGACGGGATCGCCGATGTTCTCCCAGATCACCTCGATACCCGAACGCTTCAGTTTATCGGCGACACTCACGATGTTTCTGATCTCGTACACCAGCCCGCTGCCACTTTTGGCAATATCGAATCTCATCTGTCCCTCGTATGAACTCCGGTAATGGATATAATGATTATTTATTTCATAATACACTTGATCTGATCTGTCCACATTTTTTAGTGCTGTTATTTATTGCGATACGAGTCGAGCAGTTCATAGAAATGCGGTTTCGACTCGCCGAGGATGAGGGGTTCCGTCTGCCGGAAGAGTTCCTCGCGGTCGTCGCTCAAATGCATATCCATGAAAGTTTCCTTCGATTCGTGCTCGACGATTGCGGCATATCGGCTGCCGCCCTCGATCGGCCCGAGAAGCGTCCGGGAGATGAACCCCTTGTGCCCGGCGAAGACCTCGCTGGAATGGCGGAACCACTCCCGGAACGCTTCTTCTTTTCCCGGCTTCAGAGGCGCAAAGTCGACGAGGTTGACGAAGATCCCCGCCCTGCTGTCTACAGCCGATTCCCGGGAAGAATGCTCCGGTTGCGGTGTCTTGATGACCAGAAAGACGAGAGAGGCTGCCGAATCGTTCAAGATCGCCATCGAAGCCCCCAGGGGGATGCGGAGGAGCTTCCCCTGCCCCATCCTGACGGTTTCCCCTTCCACGAAAAAGACCCCCTCGCCACGGACCACCTGGATGGTCACCGTGGCGTCGGCCGTATGGACGGGAACCGCCTTCCCAGACTCCAGACCAATCTGGCGAATCTTCAGATTCGGTTCATCCACAAGCGAGGCGACACCCCGTCCTTCGTGGCTAAACACCTCCCTGTTGTGTAAATCGATGATCTCCATAACGCTGCACCTCACTATAATTGAGTATCATTGAGGGTCTCAAAGTTTCACGACAGCATCTTTCCCTCCAAGGCGATCTGTTCAATGCCCGCGCGGTCGAGGAGCTGGATTTGCGCCCCCCGCAAGCGGATCAATCCCCGCCGGTTCATCCTTGCGAGAATCCGGGAGAGGGTCTCAGGGATCGTCCCCAAAAGCGACGCGAGCTGCCCCTTGGAAACGTCCAGGGCCACCTCGCCATCGCCCTTCCTGTCGCTCAGATAGAGCAGGTATTTGGCAAGCCTCCCCGGCACTTCCTTGAGCGACAGGTCTTCGATAAGGCCTGCGAAATGACGGAGACGCCCCGACAACTGGGCCAGCATGTTCAGGGCCAGTGTCGGATCCTTCTGTATCAATGCGACAAAAGCCAAACGCGGGAAGAAGAGAAGGGCCGTCTGGACGGCGGTAACGGCATCCGCAGGAAATCCCTGACCGGTAAAAACGGACACCTCCCCGAAGGATTCCCCCGGGCCGAAGAGATGGAGGATTTGCTCCTTCCCCTCGACGGAGACCTTGAAGATCTTCACTCGGCCTGTAACGACCATATAAAAGCCTGTTCCTTCATCGCCTTCAGTGAAGAGCCTCTCCCCCTTCCGGAAGGAACGCCGCACGCAGATCCGGGCCAGCGCCTCGTATTGCGCCTTCGAAAGTCCGGCGAAAAGGGGCATGCCGGCAATCTGTCCGATGATATCCACCATTTGGACCTCCTGCTCATGAAAATAAACTACCAATCTCTTTGACTTATGTCAAAGCGCTTTTTATCATGATATGAAATAAGATAAATCAAAAAAGAATGGAAGGAGAAAGAGATGAAAAACATCAGGAAGATCATCAAAATCGATGCGGAAAAATGCAATGGTTGCGGGTTGTGCGTTCCCTCCTGCGCCGAGGGCGCCATCCAGATTGTGGACGGCAAGGCGCGGCTCGTGGCGGAAAAGTACTGCGACGGCCTCGGAGCCTGCCTGGGTGAATGCCCGGAGGGCGCTCTTCAGGTCGTGGATGCAGAAGTGGAAGCCTTCGATGAGCCGGCCGCCAAAGAACATGTTGCCCGACAGGCGGCTGAACGCGGCGAACAGATCAGCTCCCAGGAAACAGCCGCTCACTCCGACAAGTCACTGCCCTGTGGCTGCCCGTCCTCAGTAATACGTACCTTCGCACCGCAGACCGCCTGTGAAAAGGCCAACATCCCCGTCGCTCAGACCGGCTCCGGCGTCTCGGCACTCACCCACTGGCCGGTCCAGATCCACCTCGTCCCGCCGACGGCGCCGTTCCTCCGCGGGGCCGACCTCCTGGTCGCTGCGGACTGCACGCCCGTCGCTTATCCTCGGTTTCACGACGAGCTGCTCAGGGGGAAGACAGTGCTTTTGGGCTGCCCCAAATTCGACGACGCTGAAGAATATGTAAAAAAATTCGCCGCCATCTTCGCGACGGCGGCGATCAAAAGCGTTACGATCGCGGTTATGGAAGTCCCCTGCTGTCAGGGACTGCCGGTTATCGTCCGGAAGGGAATGGCCCTGCGGGGAAGAACATCCCGCTTTCGGTCGTCACCATCTCGGCACAGGGCGAGAAGCTGAATTAATGACTGGGAGCGCAACCCGCAAGCTTCGCCAAGACCTCTTCCTTGCCGGGAAGCCCCGCCCTGTGGGCGGGGAGCTTCACATTTTTCAGTCGCGGCGTTTGCCTGTGACGCTTTCGATATCGATCCTGATGACCGTTGTCTTGTCGAGGATGTCGTCCGTGTAAGAGAAGGGCGCATGTGCTCCGTAATGTTCCATGATCCGGTCCAGGGCGATCTTTTTTTCGTCTGGATTCTCCACGAGGACCGCACGTCCGAAACCGATGACGCTTTCGTAACGCGCGCCCCAACCACAGGTCGTCGGATACTGTTTTATCTCCCGGAGCATATCCATCTCAAAACAGACTTTGTTGTTCTTCCGGATGATGTCGAGCTTCCGCCCCTCCCCGGCGCAGTGGAGGTAGAGGCAGCCCTCTCCCAGGCCGAAGTTCATCGGGACGACATAGGGCGTCCCATCGTCGGAAAGACCGAGCCGGCAGACAAGGGCCTCGTTCATGATCGCCAGGATCTCGGCCTGATCCCTGATTTCCCGTTCCTCTCTCCGCATCGCGCTCACCTCACGCTGTTATCTCTTCCGCCCTTTGGACCTCCTCCAGGAGACGCCGGACGCGATCCATATCCTTCCGGAAGCGGATGGGTTTCCCTCTCAAGTCGCGGGCGTTGGTCTGCATGCAGCTGTCGATTCCCGCGGGTTTCACCCGGCCGATGGCATCGCAGACGTTTTCCGCCGAGATGCCGCCGGCCATGATCACGGGAATCCGGCTCGCCCCGACAAGCGCGGCGGCCAGATCCCAGTCACAGACCTCCCCGGTGATGCCGACGAAACCAGCCACGGGCTGCTTGTCGGCCTGGTTCACAAATCCCCGGAGGGTGTCGGTCATAAAGTAATCGGTGTGCCGGTCCATCAAGCCGGCGATCTCCAGGATCGCCTCCCGGACCGGGGCGGGGTCGGTCAAACCCGCTTCGGGGATGGGGATGGAGCGGATGATCCTGAGCGGAGGAAATTCCTTCCGCACGAGTTGCTGGATCCGGATCAGCTCCGCACAGACCGCTTCACGCCGACTACGGTCCTCATGCCCCAGGGGAACGAGATCGCAAAAATGGACGATATCCGGCTGGTAGAAATCCAGGGCGCGGAGGATGTCGTCTTCTTTCGTCATCAGCGGAATCAGTGTGCTTTTCGCCGGCGACCCTCGGATCAGGCGGACGACATCCTTTATGGCGGGGATTTTCCAGTTCTCCGGTGAGAGGATCACACTGCCGATGTGATCCACCCCCAGTTCGACCAGCCGTTCGGCTTCCCGGGGCTCCTGGATTTCGTAAAGCTGAACAATCATCCGTTTCATGACCCTCCTTCAACAGACGGTATGATTCACCGCTGATAAACGACACCGGCCGATAGACCGAGCAGCGCACCGTTCAGAGGCGCCATTTCACCCGACGGCAGCGCAATGTAGCCACTCAATTCAATGGCCTTATTCTTAGCGGAAGCCACGCACACGGCGGCGACGGACTGAGGCCGGGGTGCGATCAGAGCGAATCGCCACATTTCCGGATCCTGAGGCTCTTGTGCGGAAAAACCGATCCGGTGCGGCCTTTCCCCCGTCAGGCGAAAGGAGAAGGAATCGAGGGGATGGGAGAGGCCGCGGCCCAGCGCTTTGATATAGGCCTCTTTCAGTGTCCAGTAAAGGGGAAATTGTGCCTGCAAGCGGCCGGGCGGCAGTTTTTCCAGTGCCTCGGTCTCCTCCGGCGAGAAAAAACGCCTGCTTAATTCTGCAGCATGCACGGACCGACCCGCCCGCTCAACATCCACGCCGATCTCCCCCTCTCTCGTCACGCCCACGACCGCGAGTCCCTTGGTATGCGAGAGGCTGAAGCAAAGCGGAATCGGCCCCGCATCCGGATCGAGCCGGGGCTTGCCGTGATCGTTGTTGATGAACCGCCATGACTTCGGAAGAAGGTCCGAATAGCGCGACAGCGTCGTCCGGAGAAGAAGATGACTCACCTGGTACAGATGCCGGTGTTCCGGAAAATGGAACCTCTCCCTTCGGGTCATCTCCTCATCCCCAAGGAGGTGACATGCCGACTCAATCAGGGTCGGATCTTCCCATTCGTCCGGAAAAGCAAACCAGAGATGAACGCCGCCATTAGGAAGGTCGAGCAATGAACGCCTCACTCCATTTAGAACCGCGGGTCATCCCCATGATGACCACACCCGTGAGTAGCGTTACCAATTTTGCAAGCGAATGTCGACTTTTTTTCGTTGCCTCAGCCTGGCCGATGCATATATTTGTCTTGCATCCTGTCTTCAAACTCTCTATATGCTCGTCGGAATACACCCATGAACCTCTGGATTGAAAAAAAGAAAATCCTCATCACCTGCCCGAAGGGAATCGTCCCCTGGCTTGCCGATGAAGTCCGCGCGCTCGGCTTCCCCATCCTCAGGGAGGGCGAGGCTGCCGTCGAAACGGAGGGGACGCTCGCCGACACGATGCGTCTGAACCTCCATGTCAGGACGGGCCACCGGGTCCTCTTTCTCATCGAGGCCTTCGAAGCGATGAATCCGGAGGGGCTCTATACCGGCATCCGGAAGATCCCCTGGGAGGATTTCCTTCATGAAGGCGGGGCGCACGCCTACCTCTGCGTGACTTCGACGGCGGATACCCCGACGATCAACGACGCGAGGTTCGTCAACGTAAAGACGAAGGATGCCATCGTCGACCGGCTTGTAGAGCGGTGCGGCCTCCGGCCCGACTCCGGACCCGACCGCGACCGGGCGGTGGTTCACGTCTACTGGAAGGGAAACGAGATCCTCGTCTATCTGGACACCTCCGGAGAACCTCTTTCCCGGCGCGGTTACAGGAAGATCCCGCTCGCGGCCCCGATGCAGGAAACCCTCGCGGCGGCGGTGATCCTCGCAATGGGCTGGAAAGGCCGGACAAGCTTCGTCAATCCGATGTGCGGAAGCGGGACGCTCGCAATCGAGGCGGCGCTCTTCGCCGAAGGGAGGGCGCCGGGACTTCTCAGGAGCAATTACGGTTTTATCCACCTCAAAGGGTTCGATCCGGCCGCTTGGCGGAAGATCCGCGCGGAGGCGCACGGGATGCAGAAGGAGACGGCCGCGAAGATCATCGCGACGGACATCGACCCCAAGGCGGTCGCCGCGGCGCGTCAGAACGCCCGGACGGCCGGCGTGGAGAAGCTCATCACGTTCACCGTCTGCCCTTTTGCCCAGACGCCAGTTCCGGAGCGGGGCGGCGTAGTGATTCTCAACCCTCCCTACGGCGAGCGGACGGGCGAGCTATCGAGATTGACCGGCCTCTATAGGGAGATCGGAGATTTTTTCAAGCAGAAATGCGGAGACTATCTGGGGTATG
>PNOO01000067.1 GCA_013824905.1 Syntrophus sp. (in: bacteria)
CAAGGCGTCCCCTGGCGGAAGCTCGACATCGAAGGGGAACTGGTCACGCCAACCGGCGCGGCGATTATTGCCGAGATCGCATCGGAATTCGGACCGCTTCCCGCCATGGCTATCGAAAGTATCGGCTACGGCGCAGGAAAG
Organism: Syntrophus sp. (in: bacteria); assembly: GCA_013824905.1. Taxonomy (GTDB): domain Bacteria; phylum Desulfobacterota; class Syntrophia; order Syntrophales; family UBA5619; genus JAKAFS01. The sequence goes on from PNOO01000067.1 coordinate 142, forward strand.
GGCGATTTCGGCATCCCGAATGTCCTTCGCGTCATGATCGGAGAGGAGGTCATCCGTAACTCAGGACATCCATATCGTCACGATCATCGAGACAAACATCAAGGACCTCGCCCCCCAGTTCTATGAGACCTTCATGGAGCGACTTTTAATTGCAGGCGCGCTCGACGTCTACCTGACCGCCTATGCCGACAGGAAACGCGGGTGGGAAAAACTTACGGGTCCCTTCGGATACATCCTGAAGCTGGTGGAAAAAAAGCAGTTGCATGTCCCTATCAAATTGGCCCTGTACAGAAAGAAATTCCCCGTTGGCTTTACTCCTCATCTCCGGTTATGGGGGACGTCTCTCCGGATCTTTTTGCCGTGAGCAGTTCCTGCCACGTGTGGCGCTGGAGGAACGATCCCTCAACGTTTCCTTCCATCTCCGTGAACAGGGCGAAGGGCATGGCGAAGCTAAGGAGATTGTCTCCGAGCTGCTTCCGGATGTAAACGCGTGCGGAGAGGTCCGTCAACCCTACGACCGCCCGCGGCCGGTCCGTTTTTGCCTCCCGATAGGGGTAGATGCCGATCGTCTGGCAGCCGGCGGCATAGGGGATGATGACGTTTTCGTTGTCCCCCCGGGCGTAATTGGCAAGGACCACCAGGGCGGAGAGCTCGTCCGGGTCGGCGAAGAAGATCACCGCCTGCGGAGGTTCTTCATCAGGGCCAAAATCCGCCAGCGGCCGGAAGACGACATAGCGCTTCGGGATCTGCGTAATGGGGAGTTTCGTGATGAAGCGCTTTACCAGCGCGGGCGTTTTGACGTAGCGCTCGCCGTGGATGAAATTGTCGTAGGCCTCGCCTCTCATGAAGGGTTTGATCATCTCTGCAACGGCGGGACCTTTCGCCCATCCCTCGATCCCGGAGGAGAGGAAGTGGCAGAACCCCTCTTCGCTACCGGGAAAGCTTTTATAGAGATCCCCGAAGCCCATACCGACTCCACCGCCGATACAGCCGAACGTCGCCGCGTCACAGGCCGCCGGCCGGCCTTTGGCGGCGGAGGCGGCCAGCCACATGACGCACCCCCACTTCCCCTCCTGGAACTGCATGGCCCCTTCCGGCTTCTCGTCAGCCCAGAGGAGGGCGATGGGGGGATGCTTCGTCTCGATGGCTTGTGCGATCCTGCTTTCCATACGGTTATTCCTTTCTCTGTTGGATTTTCATTTCCGGTGACATGGCGAAGTCTCCAAGAGCAGAATGGCTTTAATTTTTAATCCTTCAAAGGATTTCAGTCAAGAAAAAAACTTATAGGCGGACTGAGGAACAGAAGCGACTGTACGACCGTGAAGAGACGCTCTGAAGATATTCTGTAGTGAGAATAAAGAGGGTATAAAAATGGTTGACAGCATCCGGTATTCCCGCTATAAATTCAAAGATTTTCTAATCACGGATGGAGGTTATCGCGGGTGATGAAGATAGCGATCAGCGGGAAGGGCGGCGTCGGCAAGACGCTCCTGAGCGCCTTTTTAGCGCGTGCGTTCGCGGCCGGCGGCTACGAGGTCATCGCCATCGATGCCGACCCCGATGCCAACCTGGGCGCCACCCTCGGCTTCCCGGACGCCGGTAAAATCGTGCCGATCTCCCACCTTAGGGATCTCATTCGGGAGCGCACCGGCGCCAAAGAGTCGGCCGGCGGCCTCTATTTCAAGCTGAATCCCAAGGTAGACGACCTGCCGGACGATTACTCGGTCAGGCACGACGGTATTCGTCTGATGGTGATGGGCGAGGTGAAAAAAGGGGGCAGCGGCTGCTACTGCCCGGAAAACGCCATGTTGAGCTCTCTTATGTCCCATCTGCTCCTGGGGCGGGATGACGTCGTCATCCTGGATATGGCTGCCGGTATCGAACATCTGAGCCGGGGTACAGCGCAGGCGGTGGACAAGCTCATCATCGTGGTGGAACCGGGGCGGGCGAGTCTCGAAACGGCTCACCGGGTGAAGCAATTGGCCACCGATATCGGCATTAAGGAGCTGGCCGTTGTCGGCAACAAGGTGCACGGCGCCGACGAGGAAGCCTATATCAGGAAAGGTGCCGGGGGACTAGAGATGCTCGGCGTCATCCCGTATGACGCGGGCCTGGTGGATGCCCAGATGCAGGGTCTGCCGGTGATCCGGAGTCAGGTAATCAAGTCGTCAGTTGATGCCATTTATGCGAAACTGATTGCCCGGCAGATCAAATAAAGAAACGAAACCGACGCCGTCAGGCGTATGCCCGGCGCTTTCCCCGGCCCGGCCTTACACTGTGTTGATGTGCATCGAAAAGCGGATAGCAATCAGAAGTTATGGGTGTTCGACACTGAAATAAGGTAAGTGAATCGGCGTATGAGTGCGCAGAAATACAAGGTATCTTTTCAACCGGATGATGTGACGGTTGAAGCCGGCGACGGCGACAATCTTTTGGAGCTGGCCCGTGAATCCGGGGTGGCCATCACCGCCGCCTGCGGCGGCGACGGCGTCTGCGGCACCTGCAAAGTGATCATCGAAAAGGGTGAGGTTGACAGCCTGCCGGGCATGCAGCTTGATGCCGACGAATTTGCACAAGGCGTCAGGTTGGCCTGCCAGTGCCGGGTAAAGGGCGATCTGGTCGTTGCCGTTCCCGAGGCGTCTCGGATGGCGGCTGTGGCCGGCCGCCGGGCGCTGGTGACGGCTGAGGAAGTGATGGCGGTTGCCGGCTGGAAGTACGCCCCGCCGATCTTCAAGCTGTATCTGGAGCTCGTGCCGCCGACCCTGGAGGAGAACACGAGCGACCTCACCCGCCTGGAGCGGGAACTCGCCAAGCACGGCCTTGACCATTACCGGCTTGATCTCGGCTTTCTGAAGAAACTGCCTTCTGTGGTGAGGGAAGGCGATTGGAAGGTTACCCTGACTGTCCTGAAGGAAGCGTGCGGTCCGAGGCTGACCACCATCGAACCTGGTGATACCCGCGCCCGCCTTTACGGCTTGGCCTTTGATATCGGCACCACCGGCGTTCGCGGCGAGCTGCTCGATCTCAACGAGGGGAAGGTGTTATCTCGGGGGGTGGAGTACAATGGCCAGCGAATCTACGGCGATGATGTCATCAGTCGCATCGCCTACTGCACCAAACCGGATGGCATGGCGAAACTGCAGCAGGCGGTCGTCGCCACGTTGAACGAGGTTATCGCCGAGATGGCGGACCGGGCGAACGTGCCGGCCGGAGAAGTTTCCACCGTCACGATCGCCGGCAACACCACCATGATCCAGCTGCTCTTGGCGATTGATCCCAAATACCTGCGACTGGCGCCCTACGTACCCGCGGCCAGCCTCCTCCCGCCGTTACCGGCGCATCAACTGGGGATCAACGTGCCGGAGCACGTCTATCTCTATACCATTCCGTCAGTGGCCAGCTATATCGGCGGCGATATTGTATCCGGCCTCGTCGGCACCGGCATTTATCAGCGGCAAGAAACGGTGCTCTATATCGATATCGGCACCAACGGCGAAACGGTTGTGGGCAACTCCGACTGGATGGTAAGCGCCTCCTGTTCCGCCGGTCCGGCCTTCGAGGGGGGCGGCATCAGCTGCGGCATGCTGGCTACCGACGGCGCCATTGAGGGCTTTGGGCTCGACGCGAAAACGAACCGGCCGATCCTCGCGACGATCGGCGGCGCCAAACCTCGCGGCATCTGCGGCGCCGGCTTGATCAGCATCGTTTCCGGGCTCTTGACTTCGGGAATCATCAACCAGAAGGGCAAATTCCAGAGTGAGTCCATGAATCGCATTCGCTCCGGCAGTGAGGGACTGGAATACCTGCTGGCGTCGGCCGCCGAGACGGACGTAAGCAAAGACATCGTCCTTACCGAAGTGGATATCGATAACCTTATCCGCGCCAAGGCCGCGATGTACGCCGGCTATCAGACCCTGCTCAAGAGCGTGGGACTTTCGTTCAATGAGCTCGATAAGGTGATCATCGCCGGGACCTTCGGCAGTCATCTGGATATCGAAGAAGCGATCACCATCGGGCTGATGCCCGAACTCGATCGGACCAAGTTCTTTTTTGTCGGCAACGGCTCCCTCCTCGGCGCTCGGTTAAGCAGCTTTTCAACCGAGCTTATCGAAGCGGGCAGGCGAGTCGCCCGCATGGTGACGAATATCGAGCTTTCGGAAAACGGGGACTTCATGCACCACTATATCGCATCCATGTTTCTGCCCCATACCGATTCTACCCTTTTCCCGGAAGCGAGCCGGCGGCTGAATGCACTATCCAAGGGAGGGACCAGTTGACTACGACAATCGCGATGGCAGGCAAAGGGGGCACGGGCAAGACCTCACTGGCCAGCCTGATCATCCGCTATCTCCTCAAGCATAACGCCGCGCCGATACTGGCGGTGGATGCCGATGCCAATGCCAATCTTGGCTGGAGCCTGGGATTGACGGTAGACAAGACCATCGGCTCCGTGCTGGCCGATTTCAACGACGTCAAGATGAGCATCCCCCCCGGCATGACCAAGGAGGCGTATCTCAACCTCAAATTCAACGGGGCGGTGGTCGAAAGTAAAAGCGTGGACCTGATCACGATGGGCCGCGGCGAGGGGGCCGGCTGTTACTGCTTTCCCAACAATGTGCTGAAAGAATTCATCGACAAACTGGCGGTAAATTATCGCTTCCTGGTGATGGACAATGAGGCCGGGCTGGAGCACTTGAGCCGCCGCACCACCGATAATGTGGATGAGCTGATCATCGTTTCCAATCACTCCGTCAAGGGGGTGCGCACCATCGGCAATATCCTTGATCTCGTAAAGGAGCTCAATCTCAACGTCAAGCGGCAATCAATTGTCATCAACCAGGCGCCGGGGGGGGTGGACCCGATGATTGTTGAGGGGCTCAATAACCTGGGCGTCAAGGCCGATGCCGTTGTCCCGATGGATAACCTGATCGCCGATTACGATCTTGAACAAAAGCCGCTTACCGAATTGCCGGACAGCTCGCCCGCGGTGCGGGCGGTTGACGGTCTGATGGAGAAGCTCCTCGCGGGCAGGCTCGGTGGCGCGGGAAGATGACGGCAACCCGGATGAACGGCATCGACACTGTGCGGCAAATCAGCGGGGAACATGCGGCAAGGATAGGAAAATAAAGGGGAATAATGAATATTTTGAAAAGTCAATTTTTTATCTTGACAAGGAAAGGATCGTTGCGTTATACGGACGCGACTTTTGTTGTATCTTCTTCCTTCGTTTGGGGCAAATCAGAAACAGGAAAACCGATGGTTAACACTTTGAACACTCTGAACGAAACTTGTTCATGAACTCGTCATTTCAGGGGGATATGCATATGGTTGAGTACGAGATTACGACGGTTTGTGCACCGGACCGAGATGCGGTGAAACTCCTGGGCGCTACCTTCGAACCGGGCAAGCCGGGCAAAGCCGAGGAGGGCCGCTGGCGGCCCCGTCTCAAAGGCCGCGAGGAGATGCTCAATTACCTGAAACGCAATGAACGCTACCTGTACGGCGAAGAGGGTGCGTTCGGCAGTGAAAAACGCAAGAATCCCGCCTAAGTTGGAGGAATCATGGCAATCGAGACACCCTGTATCAATTATACCGGAAGTATTCGTCCCATCAGCCTGGGCGCCGGCGACAAGTCGGTAACCGTCGGCGGCGAAACAAGTTACCCATTCTACACCTTCGAAGGCGCCATGCCCCATCCGCCGCGGATAGCCATGGAGGTCTATGATATGCCGCCCACCGATTGGCCGGAGGCGGCGGTGACGCCCTTCAAGGATGTCCTCAATGACCCGGTAGCCTGGGCGAAGAAGTGCATCAACGACTACGGCGCCGAGATGATCTGCCTCCAGTTGGTGAGCACCGATCCCAACGACGCCAACCGCAGCGCCGAGGAAGCGGCCCAGACCGTAAAGTCGGTAGCTGAGGCGGCCAGTGTGCCGCTGATCGTCTGGGGAACCGGGAACCTCGAAAAGGACACCGACGTGCTGCGCACGGTGGCGGAGGTCTGCCAGGGGAAACACCTCGTTTTGGGGCCGCTCGTCGAGGGTAATTACAAGAAGATCGGCGCAGCCGCGATGGCCTACAAGCATACGATCATCGCCTCCACCCCCCTGGATATCAATCTCGCCAAACAGCTCAACATCCTGATGGGCAACCTCGGCATCAGTGACAGTGAACTGATCATGGACCCCCTGGTAAGCAGCATCGGCTATGGGATTGAGTATGTCTACTCGGTTATGGAGCGCGTTCGCATGGCGGCGCTCACGCAGCAGGACGAAAAGTTGCAGTTTCCGATGATCTGCAACATCGCCCGCGAGACCTGGAAGACCAAGGAGGCGAAGACCGCCGAGGCCGAGGACCCCAAACTGGGCGATGCCGCAAAACGCGGTATCACTCTGGAGGCGATGAGCGCCATGCTGCTCCTTGTGGCCGGCGCCGATATCCTGGTAATGCGCCACCCGGAAGCCATTAAGCTGATCCGGGAGATGATTGCCGACTTAACGAACTAACGTATCCGTCCGGTTGTGGAGAAATATATGGCAGAGACAGAAAAAGCAAAAAGTATCGATCCGGCATCCCTACAGATGATCGAAAAGGCGGCGTGCGATGGGGTGAATCTGTCGTTCGACCGTGCGTTGGCAATCAAGCCCTGCCCCATCGGCGAGGTGGGGAGCTGTTGTAAGGTCTGTTCGATGGGGCCGTGCCGCGTGCCGCTGCCCAAGGGCAAGAAGGCCGAAACCTTGGAAGAAAAGCGCAAGCGCCGCGGTGTCTGCGGGGCCACCGCCGAGACCATCGCCTCACGGAATTTTGTCCGGATGATCGCGGCCGGCGCGGCTGCTCACTCCGACCATGGCCGTTCCGTAGCCGAACTGTTATTGGCCGTCGGCAAAGGCGAAGTGAGCGGTTATGAGATACGGGACGAGCAGAAGCTGCTCGCCCTGGCGATGGATTTTGGCGTCACTATCGACGAGCGTTCCAAGGAAGAAATCGCGGTCGACGTAGCCACGAAAGCCTTGGGCGAATTTGGCCGGCATAGCGGTGAGCTCACCTTCATGAAGCGCGCTCCCCTCAAGCGTCTGGAGATCTGGCGCAAGCAGGGGGTAGTGCCCCGCGGCATCGACCGCGAGATCGTGGAACTGATGCACCGCACCCATGCCGGCGTCGACATGGAGTATCATAACATCCTGCAGCAGGGGATCAGGGCATCCCTGGCCGACGGCTGGGGCGGCAGCATGATCGCCACCGATCTTCAGGACGTCCTGTTCGGCACCCCGTCGCCGGTCCTGGGGCAGATCAACCTGGGCGTCCTCAAGAAGGATGAGGTCAACGTGATCATCCACGGCCACGAGCCCCTGCTCTCCGAGGTGATCGTCGCCGCGGCGCATGACCCGGAGATCCAAAAACTGGCAAAGGAAGCCGGGGCCAAGGGGATCAATCTGGCCGGCCAATGCTGTACGGCCAATGAAATCCTGATGCGTCACGGCATCCCCCTGGCCGGCAACTTCCTGCAGCAGGAACTGTCGCTGGTTACCGGCGCCGTCGACGCCATGGTCGTGGACGTGCAGTGCATCATGGAGTCGCTGCCGGACATCGCCCAGTGCTATCATACCAAAATCATCACCACCTCGCCCAAAGCCATGATTACCGGCGCCACTCATGTTGATTTCGATGAGCATCACGCCATGGAACGGGCCAAGGACGTGCTCAAGATAGCCATCGAGGCCTATACCCACCGCGGGAAGAACGTCATGATCCCGGAGGGCAAGACCGATCTGGTGGCCGGTTTCAGCCATGAGACAATCAACTACATGATGGGCGGCATGTTCCGCGCCTCGTACCGACCGCTCAACGACAACATCATCAACGGCCGCATCCGCGGTGTGGCCGGCGTGGTGGGTTGCAACAACGTCCGCGTCACCCACAATGAGGCCCACGTCGCGATGGTGAAGGAGCTCATCAAGAACGATGTCCTGGTGCTTCAGACCGGGTGCAGCGCCATGGCCAGCGCCATGGCCGGCCTGATGGTCCCGGAGGCCGCGAAGCTTTACGCGGGAGCGGGACTGGCGTCGGTCTGCGAGGCCGTCGGCATCCCGCCGGTGCTCCACCTCGGCTCCTGCGTGGATAACAGCCGCATCCTGGTGGCGGCCACCGCCATGGTGAAAGAGGGCGGATTGGGCGACGACGTGAGCGATCTGCCGGTAGCAGGCGCCGCCCCCGAGTGGTTCAGCGAGAAGGCCCTCACCATTGGGCAGTACTTTGTCGCCTCCGGCGTCTTCACCGTCTTCGGCGCCACCTGGCCGACAATCGGCAGCCCGGAGGTAACCGAACATCTCTTCAGCGGTTTGGAGAAGATGTACGGGGCCATGTGGGCATTTGAGACGGATCCGATCAAGGCCGCCCAGCGGATGATCGCACATATCGACATGAAGCGCCAGGCATTGGGGATTACCAAGGCCAGGGAACGGATCTTGTTCGATATGGCAATGCGTCGTGAGCTGTAAGGGTAGAGATTACTATCGAAAAGGAGACTGATAGATGTCCCAGATAATTGCATCGGCCGCCATACGCGGTGCCTATAAGATACTCGAACGTGCGGAAACCAGTTGGCGCCAGGCCATGGACAAATGGGGAGCGAACGAACCGGTCGGCTTTCCCAATACCGCCTATTACCTGCCGGTCATCTACGGCATCCTGGGGATCAAGGTGGAGAAGCTCGGCGACATGGAGGCGGTGCTCGAGCGCTGCCGGCGCATCATGCCGCCGCCGGTGAAGGCGAATCACCCGCTTCCGTATCTGGGGCCCGCGCTCGACGCAGGAATGGCAACCTTCTTCGCCGAAGAGGTGATCGAGGCGATCCGCTATCTGGAGACGCCGAATTTCTATACGAAACTGGAAGACCCCACAGCCGATAACCTCTGGCTCGGGGCGGCCGATGACGTTATCCTGCGGAAACGCGGCGTCGAGTTCGTCGACGGTACGGCCCCCGGATTTGCCGCCATCTTGGGCGCGGCGCCGACCAAGGAGATCGCTGTTCAGATCGCCACCGAGCTCCAGCAGAAGAACCTATACGTCTTCATGAGCGCCGAAAATGACGGGGTGCGGTTCAGCGAACAGCTCGTCGAGGCCGGTGTCCAGGTCGGCTGGCCGACCCGGCTGGTTTCCTTCGGGCCGGATGTCACCTCCACCGTCTTCGCGATGGGGTTCGCTACCCGCGTCGCCCTTTCCTTCGGCGGCGTCGAGCCGGGCAACTACCGCAAGGTGCTCATCTACAATAAAGACCGCACCTTCGCCTTCGCTCTGCCCATGGGATATGTCACCGACGAATGGTATGCCAACGCCGCCGGCGCCATCAATTTCGGCTTCCCCACGATCGCCGATACGCCGATACCGGAGGTCTTGCCCACGGGTATCACCACCTACGAGCACGTGGTTTCCAATGTCCCCCATGCGAACATCGTTGCCCGCGCCATCGAGGTGCGCGGCCTGAAGGTGCAGGTGACCGAGGTGCCGGTGCCGGTCCCGTACGGCCCGGCCTTTGAAGGCGAGCGCGTCCGCGGCGATGATATTTATCTGGAAACCGGCGGCGGCTTCACCCATATGGTGGAGTGGATCACCTCCAAGGGGATGGACGAGGTTGTCGACGGCCATGTTGAAGTGATCGGGCCGGAGATCACCGATGTTCCGGCCGGCTCCAAGTTGCCCCTGGCCATCGTCGCTGAAGTGGCCGGCCGCCAGATGCAGGAGGACTACGAGCCCATCCTGGAGCGCCAGGTGCATCACCTGATCAACTACGCCCAGGGGGTTATGCATATCGGCCAGCGCGACATCGCCTGGATGCGCGTCAGCAAGAACGCCGTGGAAAAGGGATTTAGGCTGGAGCACATCGGCAAGCTCTTGCATGCCAAACTGCACCAGGACTTCGGCCGGATCTTCGACAAGCTCCAGGTGAAGATTTACTCCAATGAAAAAGACGTAAGCACCATGCTGGCAAAGGCCAAATCGGTCTATACCGTGCGGGATGCCCGCATCGAGGGGATGACCGACGAGACCACCGACATCTACTATTCCTGCCTGCTGTGCCAATCGTTTGCCCCCGGGCATGTTTGCGTCGTCTCTCCGGAGCGCACCGGACTCTGCGGCTCCTATAACTGGATGGACTGCAAGGCCTCGAATGAAATCAACCCCACCGGCCCCAATCAGCCCGTGCCCAAGGGAGAGACCATCGATGCCCGGCTGGGACAGTGGAAAGGCGTCAACGATTTTGTCTTCAAGGCCTCCCGCGGCAAGGTGGATCATTATAACTTCTACAGCATCATCAACGACCCGATGACCACCTGCGGCTGCATGGAGTGCATCGCCGCCATCCTGCCCATCTGCAACGGCATCATGACGGTCAATCGCGATTTCGGCGGCATGACGCCCTGCGG
>PNOO01000068.1 GCA_013824905.1 Syntrophus sp. (in: bacteria)
GAAGGTGGCTCAGGTCGTGACCACCGGGACGGGACGGAGCTTTGCCGCGGAATTCTTCATTCCTCTCACGCTGGAGAACCGGTTCGACGAGGGATATCCGGTGAAGAGCGCCTACAAGGACATGATCAGCGCCGCCGAGATATCCGCCCATAAGGGCATTCCCCTGCCCGTGGTGAACGCCACGACTGTGACCTTTCAGATGGCCATTGCCGAAGGGCTCGGCGATCTGAGCAAGGGCGGATTGATCCGTGTCTTCGAGAAGCTGCTCGGAACGGAATTCCGAAAAAGCAAGGGGGCGAAATGAATCCCCATCGAGGGCTACCCGAGGACATGACCGAGGCCTATTACCGCGGCCTGATGCACTCCGTGGGGTATCGGAAAAAAGATCTGGAGAAGCCGCAAATCGCGGTGGTGAATTCATGGACGGACGTCAACCCCGGTCACCAGCCGCTCCGGGAGCTGGCACAGCGGGTCAGGGAAGGGATCTGGGCGGCCGGTGGCTGTCCCGGGGAATTCAATGTGCCGGCGCCCTGCGACGGAATGGCGCAGGGGCCGGGCATGCATTACATTCTGCCCCAGCGGGATTTGATCGCCGCTTCCATCGAAGCGATGGTCGGGGCGCATGGGTTCGAAGGGATCGTGATGCTCGGCTCGTGCGACAAGATCCTGCCGGGGATGCTCATGGCCGCCATCCGGATGAACCTCCCGACGCTTTTCCTGACCGCCGGGGCGATGATGCCCTGCCGGCTGGGCGGAAAGGTGGTGACGACCCCCGACCTGAAGGAGGCGATCGGCCAACGCAACAACGGGAAGATCGATCAGGAGACCTTTCTGGATTGGCAGGAGCGGTTTTGCGCGACCTCCGGGACCTGCTCGATGATGGGGACGGCCAACACCATGGGGTGCTTCCTGGAGGCGACGGGGCTGGCGCCTTTCGGCTCCGCGACCATGCTGGCCTTCGATGCCGCGAAGGTCCGCCAGGCGCGCGATGTCGGAGAGAGGGTCGTAGAGCTGACCCGTCAGAAGCGTCCTTTCAGGGATTATCTGACGCCGCAGAATCTGGAAAACGGCATCCGTTACGTCTCCGCCTCCGGAGGTTCCACGAACGCCGTGCTCCACCTGATGGCGTGCGCTTCGCTCATGGAGATGGGGATGACCCTGGACGCATTCGGGAGGATCCAGGCCTCCGTTCCGGTGGTCGGCAAGTACAAACCCTCCTCCGGGTTCAACCTCACCGACTTCCATGAGGCGGGCGGCGTTCTGGCTTTGCTGGGAGCGATCAAAGGATACCTGGATCTCGATATCGAACTTCCCATGGGGGGGCGGCTCGAGGAATATCTGGAAGGTCTGCCGGCGCCCGACGGGCAGATCATCCGAGCCGCCGGCAATCCTTTGGAGGAGGGCGGATGTTTTGCCGTTCTGAGAGGCAACCTCGCCCCCGATGGCGCTGTGGTGAAAAAGACCGGCGTCGAACCCGGGATGCTCCGCCACCGCGGAGAGGCTGTCGTCTTCGACAGTGAAGAGGATGTCCGCGAGTTTCTCCTTAAACGCGCCGTTAAACCTGGATCGGTGCTGGTGGTCCGCTATGAAGGACCGAAGGGCGGCCCCGGCATGCGGGAGCTCTCCATTCCGGCGGGGATGCTTGTGGGAATGGGCCTGCACACGTCGGTGGCGATGGTGACCGACGGACGGTTTTCCGGCGCCACCCGCGGACCCTGTGTCGGCCATGTCTGCCCGGAGGCATGGGACGACGGCCCGATCGCCTACGTCCATGACGGCGATCTGATTGAAATCGACGTTCCCGAAGGACGGCTGCAACTGCTCGTCCCGGATGACGAATTGAAGCGCCGCCGTGAAGCGGGGACTAAGAAGCCCAACCACCCGGCGCCGGGATTGCTGACGGCGTACCGGAAGATGGTCGGCAGCGCCGATACAGGCGCCCTATGGTTGTGACGGTTTCATCACGTTTTGCAGCGATGAGGAGAAGCAGATGAAGAAGCGACAAGCCGTGTTGGCCGATGATGTCCCCTTTCGGCAGGTGGCCTGGGGTTTAACCAAGGATTTGGTCGGTTCCGAGTGCATGGGGTCGGAAAAAATCAGGTTCAAGATCACTGAATATCAGCCGGGATTCAGCCATAAGCTGCACGTGCACCCGACGCAGGAAGAGGTCATCTTCGTTCTTGAAGGCAGAGGGATTTCGGAGACACGGGAAGATAAAATTGAAATCGGACCCGGTTCGGTCGCTTTCGTTCCTGCCGGCGTCTATCACGCCACAGCCAACCTGAGCCAAACAGAACCTCTGAGAGCCGTGATCGTCAAGTCCCCGCCCGATGACAAGGAAAATCAGTCCGATGCCTGATATCGGCGGGCGGCGCGCCTTTTGATCTCCCGGTTCCGCTGTATTGACAAGATTCGTGATTTTTTCGCAAGAGCGGGGATCTTTGCCCGTGGGTTGCTATCGCGGAGTCGCATCCGGCAGGCCGCCGTCGACAGGCAGGGTTGCGCCGGTCGTCGGCGTCCGGCGGGTCACAAAGAAAACCACCGCCCTGGCGACATGCTCTGCCGTGACCTGCGCCTTGAGCAGGTTTCTCTGGCGATAATACGCCTCGAGTCCCTTTTCGTCAAGACCGCGGGCCTTCATCCGGTCCGGGCCGACCTGCGCCCACAGGCCTGATTTCTTTTCCCCGTGGGAAAACACGGCATCGGGCGCGACCATGTTCACTCGCACGCCCATTTCCGCGAACTCGATGCTGGCGATGCGGCACAACTGGTGGGCCGCCGCCTTTGTCGCGCTGTAGGCGCCGAATTTCGCGCCGGGTGCGAACACATTCTTTGTCGAAACGAGGACAATGTCCCCGCCGATATTCTGCTGCCGGAAGAGCTCTCCGGCCCGGGCCAGCAGCAGAAGGGTCCCTTCGACATTGACGCGCTCCAGTTTTCTGAACGCCTCGAGATCCATCTCCGTAAGCGAAGACACGTGCGCCAAGCCGGCGTTGATGACGAGGATGTCGATTCCGCCGAAGGCGGCGACGGTCTTTTCGAATGCCGCCGATACAGATGCGCTCTCGGTCACGTCAAGCGGCACGCCGAGCACGCGGTCGCCATAGACGCCTTTCAGCGTGTGAACCATGGCGTCCAGGGGCTCTCCGGCAAGGTCGGTCACCGCAACATTGCAACCCTGCCGGAGCAATTCATCGCAGATGCCCGATCCGATCGCACCGGCCGCTCCGGTGACGATGGCCGCGCTTCCCCGCAGCGACAGGGGGCCTTTGCCGGCAACCTTTGCCCTCTGAAACGCCCTGAATTCCATGTCGAACAGATGGTCCTCCGTGAGACCCAGGTAGGTTCCGCCCGTTTCAAGGATCGTCCGCTTGGCAAAGAGGGTCTGCCCGGTGATGTCACGGGCGATACGCGCCGTGCCCAAATCCGGTCCGGCGCATACGGCGCCCAGGCCGGGCAGCAAAAGGACCTTCGGCAGGAGGTCGAAACCGTCGCCGGTGAATTCCGGGAGACGCGACGCGTACTTTTTCATATAGGCGTCGTAGCGGGTGCGGAACGAATCGATCTCCCCGGCAAGATGGCGGCGGAGAAGATCCGGATCGTCATAGTCCGGTTTTTCGATAAACAGCGGATACGCCTTTGTCCGCACCAGATAATCCGGAGTCAGCGGCGCCGTGCAGGCGAGCTCTCGGGCCTGGGGAGAGTCAAGAAACTCCAGGGTATCCTGTGTGATGAGAGGAACGAGGGTGATTTTCTCATACGGATTGTCCGGATCGGCGGACGCCGGCGAAAGCAGGCCTCGGAGCAGTGGTGCGATTTGCGTATAGCGCTTTTGCGCGGTTTCCGCGTCTGTCTTTGTGTTCATGGAAAAGAGATGCCGCCTGGCTGCCCTGAGAGTCTCTTCGGCCCTGCCGACGATCTCTATCGTGCGGTCGTACGCCTGTTTCGGGGTCTCTCCCCAGGTGATCAGGCCGTGATGCAGCGCCACGATCGCCTGACACCCTTTTTTTCTGTCATATTTATCGGCAACTGCCCGTCCCAGGGCCAGACCCGAATTGACGTACGGCACCATCCCGATGGTGTCGCCGATTGCGGCAGCGAGGGCCTCTTCTCCCCCGATCCGACCGGCAAGCGTCAGGATCGCAGTCGGATGCGTATGCACGATGGCTTTGCTGTCGAGGAAGGCGTGCATCAGCGTCTCGATGGACGGGAGCGCATCAGACGGCTTGAGCATGCGCGTTCGGAACTCGCCGGTCATGATTTCATCGGTGCAGGACGAAAGAGCGCGCAGTTTCTTGAGATACGCCTGATCAAGACAGACAAATCCTGCGGGCGTGATCGCGTCCATGGAGAGGCCTGAAGCCTTGACAAAAAGCGCCGCAACCTCATCGCCTGCAAGCGTCCTGACCCTACCCTTGACGGATGTGTTGCCGCCGCCATGCATGGCCAGATCCGGTTGGCTCCCCACAAGACGAGTTGCGTACGCCAGAAGCGCGAGGTCGTTTCCCCATTGAGCGCTGTACGTCTCGACAAAATCGTTCGCTTCGGCTTCAATCCAGGCGTTGTTCATGGGAAGGGTTTCTCTAAAAAAAGTGCGTTACACCCGTTGGTTTTTCAGATCGAGGAACATTTCATACGCCTGGTCGGGCTTCATGTGTTCATGGACGACCTTGCGGACGGCCTTGATCATGGCGACGGGCGCCTCGGATTGGAAGATGTTCCTTCCCATGTCCACGCCGGCCGCGCCCTGGTTAATAGCCTCATAGGCCATCTTCAGCGCATCGCGCTCGGGCAGTTTCTTGCCGCCGGCGATGACGATGGGAACCGGACAGGCGGCGGTGACCGTCTCGAAACCGGGCACGAAGTAGGTCTTGACGAACGCGGCGCCGAGTTCGGCGCACATGCGCGTGGCAAGCCTGATATATTTGGCGTCGCGGACCATCTCGCTGCCGACCGCGGTAACCCCCAGCACCGGCATGCCGACCCGGTTGCCCATGTCGACGAGCCTGGTCAGGTTGATCACCGACTGCGTCTCGAATTCGCCGCCGACGAACACCTGGGTCGCAACGGCACATGCGTTCACGCGAACCGCGTCGTCCATATCCATGGCGATATGCTCATTGGACAGTTCTTTCAGGATGCTCGGCCCGCCGCTGGCGCGAAGCACCGTGGCTTTATTGAGGGAAGGCGGAATGACCGAACGCAGTATCCCCCGGGTAAGCATGAGCGCATCGGCATGGGGCGCCAGCGGGAGGATGGTGATGTCCGGCCGCTCCAGACCTGTCGTGGGTCCTTGAAAATAGCCATGGTCAAAGGCGAGCATAACGGTTTTTCCGGACTCTGCAGTAAAAATGCGGGCAAGCCGGTTCTTCATCCCCCAGTCGTAGGAATTAGACCCTTTCAGGGAAAAGGGCTCGCTTGTCTGAGGCACATCGGTATAGAAATTCTTCTCGGCCTTTGAGGTATCCGCTTCAGGCATGGGGTGCTCCTTTTTTATTATAAACACTGGATTTTGAGTGTACGAGTGTAGCGGGGATGGGTTTAGGTGTCAAGAAAATTTGCCGATTTCCAAATCATCTCTTGACAATGTATGCCGATCCATTAAGATAAAAACAAGATGCTGAATCGATTATTTCGTTTGAAATTTGATCCCAAGGGAAAGGAGAAGGAACATGCCCACATACGAGTATGAATGCCGGGATTGTAATAAGAAATTTACAGTCATTCAGAGCATTTCCGAGCACGGGAAGACCAAGGCTTCCTGTCCGAAGTGCAAAAGCGCAAAAGTGAAACAGAGCATTTCCCACTTCACGACCAAGACCAGCCGGAAGAGCTGAGAACCATCCAGAGAAGTTCAAGCCCTGAAGGGCTGAGAAATGCATGCCGTGTGAGGGGGCATCTCCCGGCGCCCCCGGGCCGGAGAAAAAGCTTCACTACGGTTCATGACTCAGTTTTATGATGCCTGAGCGATGGCGGTCATCTCCTCTTCCCGGAAGACCCGGTCGATATCGAGAAGGATCTTCACCGAGCCGTTGGTCTTGGCCATACCGAGAATGAAGGCGGTGTTCAGGCGGCTGCCGAAATTCGGGGTGTCTTCGATGTCGGCAGCCTTGATGTTGAGGACTTCCGAGACGGAATCCACGACGATCCCCATCTGGATGGTCCGGTCCGCAACCTTGATCTCCACCACGATGATGCAGGTCCGGTCGGTGTATGCCATGGGCTCCATGCCGAACTTCAACCGGAGGTCCACCACGGGGATTACCTTCCCACGGAGATTGATGACTCCCTTGACGTAACCCGGCGTCTGGGGAACGGTGGTGATCGGCATCAGGCCGATGATCTCCTTGACCTTCAGGATGCCGATGCCATACTCCTCACCGGCCAGGGCGAAGGTCAGATATTTTCCTTCCCGGGCTGTGACGGCGTTAACCGTCTGATCAAACACTCCTTTTTCCATTGTCATCCCTTCCCTTATCGCTATGGTGTGTCAGTGTGATATATCCGGCCGGGGAGGATGCCGGCCTATCCGTGTCAGCACCTCTCCGCGAAGCCGGGTGCAACAAACCCGATCCTGTATAAGTGATCGGCATTTTTCCCCGAAACTTGAATCGGATAATAAAAAATCTGCTTTTTATAGGTTAGTCAAATGCCTTTTTCCGGAATTCCTTTTCGATGCGATCCGCATCATCCGCATTGTACTCGACCACCCGCCTGAGGTGAACGAAGCTTTCTTCGTCCATCGCTACGAAACTTATGGCCGTCTCCTCTTCGCCGATCCTTAGAATCTTCGAATCAATGGTGATTTTAAGATCGTCGCGTAAAGAAATGACTACCTGGCAGGCGGCATTCTTCTGGAAAAGCCGGTTGGAGGTGCAGAGAATCCCGGTCAGGCTGATGTTGACGATTTGGACCTCTATTAATTTGCCTCCGAGCTTAATGCTGACGTCAAAATGCACGGGAACGCGTGTGCGTTTTCTTTTCTCCTGATCCATGATGACTTCTCCTGTCTGGTGTCTATTCAACCAATATCATGTCGACGATCCGTCGTCAGGCCTGGGGAAAGGGAATGCCCAGTTCCCGGCCAAGGGCGACGAAGTCATTGATCACCGCCTCGGGGATCGGGATGCCGTTAGCAAGGCGCTCGGCCTTCATCTCGAACTCGATTTCGCCGGGAACATAGATACGCTTCACTCCGTCGGCCCTGGTTGACGTCTTGATCTCCTGAAGCGCCTTATCGATGGCGGCCGTGAATTCCGGCAGATCCATGAAACTCTCCACGTTCACTGCCGCAAAGACGCTCCCAACGTCGGTCGGATCAGTCATGTTGTCCGCCAGAAAGCCGGGGAAGTGGGTCCCGTAGTTCGAACCGGTCAAGATCCCACAAAGGAAATCCACCGCCAGCATGATGCCGTAACCCTTATAACCGCCGATGGGGGCGAGGAGCCCCTTCATGGCGGCGTGCGGGTCCGTGGTCGGGATGCCGAGATTGTCGAAGGCCCATCCTGGTTCCAGCGGCTTGTCCTGCTTGGCGTGGAGGACGATCCTGCCACGGGCCACGACCGTCGTGGCCAGATCCAGGACCATCGGAAGCTCCCGGTCTGCGGGGATGGCAATGGCGAAGGGGTTGGTGCCGAACATTGCCGTGCGGCCACCCGTGGGCGCCGCGGCGGCCGGGGCGTTGGTCGAGCTGAAGCCGATCATCCCCTGCGGAAGGGCCTTCATGGCCCAGTAGGCGGCCGCCCCGAAGTGGTTGGAGTGGGACACGGCAGTGAAGGCCACACCGGTCTGCCTGGCCTTCTCGATCGCCAATTCCATGGCGCGGGCCGCGCCCACCTGGCCGATGCTGTTGCGGCAGTCGATCAAAGCGGTGGAGGCCTTCTCGCGTACGACGACCAAGTCGGTCTTAGCGCTCATGACCCCCTTCCGGATCCGCTCCACGTAAACGCAGAGCATTCGGGTGATGCCGTGGGTGTCCACGCCCCTGAGGTTGGCCTCGATCAGTGAATCGGTAAGCAGCACCGCGTCATCCCGGCTCACTCCGACCTTTTGGAAAACCTCCTGTGTCCAGCCCCGCAATCGGTCCGCGGGGAACATGATCCCTCCGTCAACACCTGGCATACTTGTTTCTCCTTATGTCATTTAATGATTATGGGGGTATAACCGCCCTCGGTCATATCGATGGCGTTGAGGACCATGACGCCGCTGGCTTCCAGATCCTTTAGCAAAGCCTCTTTGGGGGCGCCGACAATTTTTACCGTGATGATGCGATCACTGGCATCCCTGCCGCTGAAGGTGGCCACACTGATGATATTCCCGTCCTGCTTGGCGATCTCGCTGGCGATGGCGGCCAGCGCGCCCTTCCTTTCGGTCACATCCAGGGTCAGGCGCAGCCCCTTTTCGCGGCCTCCCAGGATCTCCACGAAGGTCTTGAAGATGTCGGTCTCGGTGATGATCCCGAGCAGTTTACCGTCTTTGGAAATGGGCAGGCAGCCGATCTTGTAATCGACCATGATGCGGGCCGCCTCTTCCAGAGGGCAGTCATCGCCAACGGTGACCACCCGCTTGCTCATCACGTCTTTCATCTTCAATTTGGACAGGAGATAGTGCACTTCAAAGACGCTGAGGCTGGTGGCCGTCGAAGGAGAGGCGGAAAACAAATCCTTCTGTACGACAATGCCGCTCAGGCGGCCGCTCTTGTTGACGATGGGCAGGCGGCGAATCTTCTTTTCTTTCATGACGTGCAGGGCTTCTTCGAAGGAAGATTCCTCAGTGGCGGTGGTCGGATTGGGGGTCATACGATCTTTGACTAACATGGGATTTACCTCCTGACAACAGTGAATACCAAAAAACAGCCGCCGAGTATATTAGACAGAGGTACAACAGATTCACGATGATTTCCCCCTATCATGCCTATCCCCATGTGTCAATAACTACCGGGAAATTATGAATTAAGGCTCTGACAGAGAAGGAAAGGCGCGAAAAATAAAAGACCTGACAACAAGGGAGAGTGATGGGTATGGAACCTTCCTGGGCCTCAGGTCATCCAGTGGGGCCGGTCTGCCATCCAGCCCTTCACGTTATCCGTCAGCCACTCTTCCAATTCCGGGACCAGATAAAATTTTAGACCGATTCGGCGAAGGGGACGCTCGGATCAGGCAGGGGGGTATTGAAAGCCAGATGAACGATCGGCTCGCTGCTGCCGTTCCAGTTGCGGTGCCGCACACCGGCAGGCAAGACGATAAGCGAGCCGGGAGCGCAGCCGTACTGCTTACCCTCGATCTCGATGCTCATCGTGCCGCTCAGGATGTAGAAGATCTGATCGACCGCGTGGACGTGCATGCCGGCGGGTGAGCCGTCGCCTGCCGGCGTCTTGATGCAAGTGATCGAACAGGTCTTGGCGCCCGAGGTATGATCGAACAGAATCTGGGTCACCCGCTCATCGGCGGCGCTCTTGTCGATGGCCGCAAAATCAACCTTACGAACATATTCCATGGTGTACTCCTCTCAACATGACTGATGAAACGAACTTGACCGGGAGCGCAGCCTGCGAGCCCCGCCTTTTAGGCGGGGAGAAGGGGCGCTATAAAAAAACAGACATCTCCCTTGCCGGAAACCCCCGCCCTGTGGGAGAGGGGCTTCACTTTTTGTTGCCGACTATAGGCAAGAGAAGCCTGTGTGTCAATCTAATTCAGCAGAGTATCAAATTCGGGTAAGTGGACGTAATACATCAAATCATATTTCTGTTGACAACTCCTTTTGGTTTGCCTATAAGTGCACCCTCACAGTGTGGGTATTAAAATAAGTCGAGAGTGATGTCGATGAGTTATTTAGCGTTATTCTTCACCCCGTTAATATGAGGCGTTGACAGAGGACCCGGGCGGTCCTCCGGAAAACGCCGTCCAGCCGTCTCTCCTCCCTGACCGATTAGCCCCCTGACGGTCATGCCGTGGAGATCACGGCATGGCGCAATCAGGAGGCGACATTGGTCGATCGGTATTCAATAAATTCAACTTATTTCAAAAAGATCGGGAACATTTTCCATAAGAGACCGGTCCATCCCCGGCCCTATCGGATTGTCCGTATTGCCTTGGCGGCCCTCTTCATCTATGCCGGCGTGACCCAGCTCTGCGATTTATCGGGACCTGGCCTCATCGGGTTGGTGGCGGTGTGTCTTTGCCTTTCCCGACGGGTTTGGGAATATCACGAAAATCAATAAAAGGAGGCATTCAATGAGTGGAATCAAAAACATCTTTGCGGGTCGTTGGGGAATCATCGGCGTCGGAATCATTATCGGAATTTTAGCGCCGCTCCTGCAGAAATGGGGGAATCCCGGCAACATGGGGGTTTGCGTTGCCTGCTTCGAACGGGACATCGCCGGCGCCCTCGGCCTTCACCGGGCGGATGTGG
>PNOO01000069.1 GCA_013824905.1 Syntrophus sp. (in: bacteria)
AAGATCGACGGAGAGGTGTGCGCGGTCGCCTTCGGCTACTGGACGGACGAGTGGGTGGACGATGCACTCTCCCACAACCCCACCTTTTGCGGGGTTGTGGGAGAGTACATCGCCCACGGCGCTGATAAGGTCTACCTGACCGACCATCCGCGACTGGCTGCCTACAGCATGGAGACCTACACGCTGCTGATGGAGCGGTTGGCGAAGCGGGAAAAACCCGAAATCATCCTGATCGGGGCGACTACCTTCGGCCGGGAGTTTGCCCCGCGCGTGGCCAAGCGCCTGGGGACGGGTCTGACCGCCGACTGCATCGGTCTGGACATCAACGCGGCGGGGCTCCTGGTTCAGATAGCCCCCTCCTTCGGCGGCAACCTTGTCGCCGAGATCGTCACCCCGGAAAGGCGGCCCCAGATGGCCACCGTCCGCCCCGGAACCTTCCAGGAGATACCTCATGACACCCTCCGGACCGGCAAGGTGGTGAAGGTTCCCCTGCCAAAGGACCTTCCGGCCGACCGGGTGCGGCTGATCCGGGTGGAACACCGCCTCCCACGCGGCCGGAAGATCGAAGACGCCAAGGTCGTCGTCTGCGGGGGCCGAGGGATGGGGAGTAAGAAAAAATTCTTGAAACTCTTTGAACTTGCCGAGCTTCTGGACGGGGAAGTGGGCGCCACGCGCCCCGTGGTCTACGCCGACTGGGCGGATCATGAAGCCCTGGTCGGCCAGGCGGGGAAACTCATCAAGCCGCAGATCCTTCTTTCATTCGGGATCAGCGGCGCCATTCAGCATACTGCGGCCTGCAACGACGCGAAATTCATCATCGCCGTGAACAAGAACCCGAACGCGGCCATGATGAAGAAGGCCGACGTCGCGATTGTCGCCGATGCGAGTCAGCTCTGCACCGCCCTCATTCAGGAGCTAAAACGCTGTATCCGCTAGAGCCCAAGGCGGTCGGCAATGCCCCGCATCGCGCCCAGCGAGATCTCGACGAACTCGTCCAGTGACAGCCCGATTTTTTCGCACTCGCGGATCGTGTCGCGGTTTACCGAGGCGGCGAAGGCCTTCTCCTTCATCCTCTTCGTGACGGACTTCACCTTGACGCCGGCGACCTTTTTGTCCGGATAGACGAGGGCCGTCGCCACGATAAAGCCGGTGAGAGTCTCCCCGGCGGCGAGTGCATGCTGGAACTCGGTCTGCCGGGGCTTGCCGCAGGCTGTTTCGTTGTGCATCTTCACGGCGTCGACGATCTCCGGGTCCAGGCCTTCCTGGACAAGGATCCGCCCCGCCTCGCTGCCGTGGCGGGACAGATCGCCGCCGACCGCTTCGATGTCGATGTCGTGGAGGAGTCCCGCAAGCCCCCATTTCTCTTCATCCCGGCCGAGCCTCCGCGCCAGCGCCCGGAGGACCGCCTCGGAGGCGTAACTGTGATCCAGCATCCGTTCATTCTTCACGTGTCTTTTGAGCAGGGCTTCCGCTTCTTCCCTCGTCATCTTCTCTCCTCCTTCGCCCCCTGTGCCGGAGCGCTTCTGCATGCTTTTCGGGGATCATACATCTTTCGCTGGAAAACGCAACGTGCGCCGGCAAGGCTGATGACTTGAAGATTGCTTCCTACTACACAGCTGATGAATTCCGATAAAGACATATTATTTCACTCCAACTACCTATGGAATGCCTACATTGTGATAAAAGAATATGATAAAATCCCTTTGACATACAGGGCTGCGGCTGTCATCATTTTCTCATATAAAAGCAAATTCTTATCAATTTAATAATATCAACCCCGTATACACCGAGATTCCACGGAGGTGAAGATGCAAAGGAACACACAGTCATTCATACACACCAATATTGCCATTCGCCCCCTTCTCTTCTTGGCCTTTGGCTTCATCATACTCACCGGCTGTGCCTACACTACTCACTCATTGCGCTCTTTCCCCACACCTGATACCGCCCCGATCGGCGCTGAAGAAGGAATGCGATGCCCAAATCTTATGTTCCAAGATGAGCAGGGTCAGGGGAAAGAGCTACAAAACTACCGTGGTAAAATCGTTTTTTTGAATTTCTGGGCGTCTTGGTGCATACCGTGTCAGAGAGAAATGCCATCTATCCAGAAGCTTTACGACGCGCTAAAGAACGACGAGGGTATTGAGTTCATACTGCTCACCATTAAGAAGGATTTTGATGTGTCAAAGCAGTACGCAAAATCGTTAGGCTATAGTTTACCATTATACAAAGCTACGCCTCCCGATGATCGCCCGATACTCAAGATTGCGAGCATCCCACGGACCCTTATCTTGGATCGGAACGGTATCATTGTCATGTCGAAGGCTGGCGAGCAACCCTGGAACTATTGGCTGGAACGTGTTCAGGATCTCATCAGAACGTCAGCGGTAACAAGTGGAAGACACTACCGCTTTCCTGTGGATGGGGTTAGAATCGAGGTCGAAGTTGTTGACGGCAAGCCGAATTCAAGCCTTCGTCTGGCACTCGTTCCCGAGAATGGTGTGAAGTTGTCTTCTAAGCGAGGGATAGTTGTCAGTCCCGGTGAGAAAAGTTCTGTCAGATGGGTTACACCAATGCCGGTTAGTCAGATAGAAGAAGACACAGATTACTTTCTTGATACCCCTAAGCTTGCATTATCCTTCATATCATCTGCAAATTCCGGCGTGGTTGATCTCATAATCGAATATGGCTATTGTAAGGCTAACTCAGAAGAGTGCGTACCTGCAAAGACGGTCATAGAAGTACCTATTAGTGGCCTAGGATCTACCTCCCTTTGAAATCTGAAACGGCCATTTATTCAGCGAAAGGCAATCATGACCGGAAGGTATTTGACGCCTGGAGTGGCTCGCGGCCGTGTGCTCGCATGTTATTTCTTGTCGAGATCGAAGTTTTGGCCTATATTTCAATCAGATTTTTCACTGAAAATATTTCCTCTGAAGGTGGTTGACTCACCATGTCCTTGCCGCTACTCGAAAAAAAAGAATTCTGGACGCCGACTGACATTGTAAATCCAGGAATTGAGCAACGCCTGGCTTTTTCCAGTCGCTACGGTGCCTTATATGAAGGTGATTGCCTGAATATCCTGCCTTATATTAGTGACGATTCCATCGACACTATCTTTGCCGACCCTCCATTCAATTTGGCCAAAGAATACGGAAGCCAGGTTGATGATCGCCGTTCAGATGCCGACTATATTTCCTGGTGTCGGAATTGGCTGGATCATTGCGTCCGGATCTTGAAGCCGGGCGGGGCTCTGTTTGTTTACAATCTGCCGAAATGGAATATCCATCTGGGCAGTTATCTGGCAGAAACCGGAATGACTTTTCGTCACTGGATTGCGGTCAATATCAAACTGTCTTTGCCGATTTCAGGAAGGCTGTATCCGTCCCATTATGGTCTTCTGTATTTCACCAAAGGGAAGGCAAATACCTTTCGGAAAATCCGCACGCCCATCGAGACATGCCGTCATTGCGGTCGAGAAATCAAGGATTATGGCGGTCACAGAGGGGCGATGAACCCAAAAGGGGTAAATCTGACAGATGTCTGGAATGATATCACACCCGTCCGTCACTGGAAGTTCAAAAGCCGGAAAAGAACGTTGAACCAGTTGTCGACAAAGATCCTGGAACGCGTGGTGCAGATGTCTACCTGTGAATGCGATGTGGTCCTTGATCCCTTTGGCGGCAGCGGGACGACGTACGACGTGTGTGAACGACTCGGCCGTCACTGGATCGGGATGGATCTGGAAAGCTGCGAAGTCATCATTGAGCGTCTTCAGACCGAAAATCTCAAACCCCATAAATCGGAAGATTTTTTTGAATAATGAAGGGGTGCAGGGATGAACGCCGAAAAAATCGTTGAGGTGCTCAGACAGGATCTTACCCAGGGATTATTTCCTTCCGACCGCCAACTGATCTCGAATTTGAACGATATCTACGAACTGGAACTTGCATTTTATGAGAATCGTATACTGTCCGATGCAGAGCTGATTAGAAACGGAGCTTATTTTGCCCTCGTAGGCGGTGAATATACCCGTCATTTCCTCATGTGTACCGGTGAGCCCTTAAAACTTCCCGATCATTCCTCCTCCCGCCTCAAGTCATTTTTTGAAAAGAATATCTTCCGCACCGGTTATGCCACGCATGGTCTTTTCCCCTACCGTGGCAAATTTCATCCGCAGATGATCAAAGGTTTGATAAACGTCATGGGGCTCAAACCCGGCGACACCGTCCTTGATCCCATGATGGGCTCGGGAACCGTCCTGGTTGAGGCGTGTATGATGGGCATCAAGTCTATCGGCATAGACGCCAGTCCGTTCTGTCGCTTTATGACGCAAACGAAGCTCGATGCCCTCACCATGTCACTGGCGCGGGCAAGGGGAGCCCTGGAGAATTATGAAGAAGTGTTTGCTTATTTTCAGAAAAGGGTTGGCCGGCCGAAGCCGGGAAGCAAACCCTCCCGGGCTAAAACCACCAAGGGCACTATGAGCGTCATGGAAGAAACAGCGGAATATCTGACAAAGAGAGATCAACAGACGCTGACAGAGAAGGATCGAGATACCCTCCATACTTATCATTTTCTCTTGCTGGCCTACCTGGACAGCGCCGGTTATGCGGAAAGAAGTGCCCGAAAAGCACCCCTTGCGCAATTCAGGGCTATCCTGGAGCGTTACCTGTTCGTGGCTGAGAAAATTCAGAATGTTCAGGCTGGTCTGGAGACAGAACTGGCACCGGCGGAGGTTTTGGAGGGGGATGCGAGATCGTTGTCGCTGGATGACAAGAGCACTGACGGCATCATCTTTTCTCCGCCCTACAGCTTTGCTGTCGATTACCTGGCCAATGATTCCTTCCATCTTAATTTTATGGGGATAAACAGCGATGCCCTTCGCGGGAAAATGATCGGTCTGCGCGGTCGAGAATTGTCCGAAAAATATCAGCTCTACCGGGAGGATATGGAGAAGGTTCTTACGGAATGCGCCCGCGTATTGCGTCCCGATTGTTTTTGTACGATCATCGTCGGGACCAACAACAACCAACTGGGGAAGGTGTTCGGCGTTTCCCCGGATGCGGTACAAGGGCTGCATGAGATTTTGATCGATATGGGAGCGGGCTGCGGTTTCAAACCAGTCAAGGTCCTGAGCCGACCCATTATTGGCATCTCCAACACGATGCGCCGGGAGTATATCCTGATTCTGCAGAAATACTCTCACTGAAGGGCGCGTCCATCAGTCCCTTTTGGGATTCTCGGTACTTTGTCACTGACCGCGTCATGTTCAATGGCAATGACGAGAAGCAGCCCTTCCTCAACATGCAGGGATTTCCACAGCGGAAAGTAGGGCGACAATTCCCGGAAATTGCCGATGCGATCGGTGAGGTACTGATACATCTCACGGGTCGGCAGAATCAGGGTACCGCCGATCAGGGTTTTCTTCATGATTCCCAGGGCCATTTTGTTGACCGACCGGTGGCTTGAAGAGATGTTGCCCGTCTCCCACTCCACACAGAAGAGGCGGTCTTTGACCTGGTAAGTGGCGTCCATCGGTCCCGGACGTCTGACGGTTGCAATATCGACCCGCGTTTCCAATTGCCATCCGAAGGATTGTAACTTTTGCATGCAGGCCTTCTTGATTGGCGTGACACCACTTCCCTGGCCGCGTTTCTTGCCGGGCTCATTGAAGAGTGTAAATGATCCGGAGCCCGGGGGCCATTCGATGGATCTTATCGCCTGAAAGATTTGTCCCTCTATCTTATGCCAATCGGCTGATTGCGAAAAAGTTCCCGCGTCGATGAGTCGTTCGATCTGCTGAATCTTCATGATCTAATCGCCGTCCTTTTTCATATTCTGTAAGAACTCATTATTCTGTGACTCAACCTGCCGGATCAGCATATTGGGCTCGATCTTAAGCGCTTTTGATAAGGTGAAGATGGTTTGCAGAGAGGGACTTTTCTGTCCACGTTCGAGGAGACTGATATAGGTGCGGTGATAGCCGCTTTCGAAACCGAGACTCTCCTGGGATAAGCCAAGGTCTTGGCGAAGGCGGCGCAACGTGAAGCCAAATGCTTTTCCCAGCGATTTATCTTTTATGTCTTGTGCCTTGGATTCTCGCATTGGTTGATAATGGTGGAATGAAGACTATAAATCTACAGACTATAGTATGCTTTTTATATTTCTTGGGTTTAAGGAATGATAAGCAATCTACGGAAGAAGCTATGCGTAGTGCGAGACAGGCTATTGGCTTACTGAACGAGGAAAGTGCCTTAATGTGGACGAGCGAGCCAAACGGGGAAGGACTTGGCTTACGCTTTCCCGTCGGTGAATTTGTAACCAATGCCCCGCACGGTCAGGATGTACTGAGGATTCTCCTTGTCCGGTTCGATCGCGCCCCGGAGGCGGCTGATGTGGACGTCCACGGTCCGGGGCTCGACAAAGGCCTCGTCTCCCCAGACGCGGTCCAGGAGCTGATCCCGGCTGAAGACGCGCCCGGGATGGCAGGTGAAAAACTGAAGCAGTTTGAATTCGCGGGCGCTCAGTTCGACTCGTCGATCATGCACTGTCACCTGATAGGATGTGAAATCGATGTGAAGCCCCCGGTAATCGAACGAGTCGATCAGATCCGCGTCATTGCGCCGCTCCGACCGCCGCAGGACCGCGCGGACCCGGGCGATGAGTTCCCTGACATGAAACGGTTTGGTGATGTAGTCGTCCGCACCGATCTCCAGACCCAGGATCTTGTCCACGGGGTCCGACTTGGCGGTCAGCATGATGATGGGCAGGGAGGCGGTCGTCTCCTGGCGGCGGATCCTCCCGCACACCTCCATGCCCGGTATTTCCGGCATCATCAGGTCGAGGATGACGAGGTCCGGTTTTTCCGTATTGACCATCTCCCAGGCCTTTTGCCCGTCATAGGCCCTGCAAACGGCAAACCCTTCCCCTTCGAGATTGAAAGCGACCAGCTCGACAATATCCTTTTCGTCATCGGCGACGAGAATCTTCTTTTGCCTCATGTCAATTCCTGAAAGAGGGGAAAATGGAGGGAGACCGTCGTGCCTCGCCCAAGGGAACTCTCGATGACCATCCGCCCCTGATGCACGGTCATCAGATGCTTGACGATCGAAAGCCCCAGTCCCGTCCCGCCCAGACCCCGGGAGCGCGCCTTGTCGGCCCGGTAGAACCGTTCACCCAACCGGGGAATCTCGCCTTTTGAAATGCCGACGCCCGTATCGGCGATTCGGACGATCAAATCCTGTTTCGCGCCGGGAGATGCAGTGACAGTGATCGTTCCTCCCTCCGGTGTGAATTTGACTGCATTGTCCAGTATGTTCAGCAGAATTTGTATCAGGCGGTCCCTGTCGGCCTTGATCGGAGGCAAGTCTGGGTGAATCTCCTTGAGGAGCGTCAAGTTTTTTTCGATAATCCGCGCTGTAACGACTGCCAGGGCTTGATCAAGGGCGTCTTCGATGGTCAGTCGCTCCCAATGGAAATTCGTCTCGCCCAATTCAATGCCGGTAAGGGTCAGGAGATCATCGACGAGGCGGTTGAGACGCTGGGCGTTTTCATTGATGGTTTGCAGGAATTCCAGGGTCTTTCCCCGGTTGTCGACTGCCCCCTGCTGAAGGGTTTCAACGAAACCGATGATTGCCGTCAGCGGCGTTCTGATCTCATGGGTGACATTGGCCACGAAATCGGTTCGGATACGTTCGAGTTTTTTAAGCCGCGTCACATCGTGGAAAACCAGCATGGTTTTCTGCTCCCCGCCGTCCTCGCCTTGAACGGCGGAGATCGTCACGTCCAGGATGACCGGATTTTCGCCCTCCAGAGTGATCTCCTGGACGACCTTCTCCCTCGTCGTTCCGAAGCGCTCCAGGGCGTCGTGGAGTGGGACGTTCCGGAAGGTCTCGATAAGCGTCCGGCCGCAAATCTCACTGGATCGGGAACCGATTATTTCTTCCATCCCGCGGTTGATGGTCTCGATCCGGTTATGCGCGTCTAGAACCACGATCCCCTCCACCATGCCGGTAAAAACGGCTTGCAGTTTTCTCCGCTCCTCGTCGGCGTTTCGGATCTTTTTGTGAAGGACTTCGACCATCCCGTTGATGTTCTCGGCCAGCGCCCCGATCTCGTCCCGGGATTCGATCCTGATCTGTCCGGAGATGTTCCCCGTCCGGGCTTTTTCTGTAAACGCCGCCAGTTTCCGGAGGGGGGAGATCAACCGGAGGGAAAACAGCAGGGCGATCAGCAAGGAGAAAAAGACCACCAGAATGAGATCCTTTAAGACGGTCTGCCTTAATTGATCGATGGGGCCCTTGACTTCCTGGAGGGAACGGGAAAGACGGATATAGCCTTTCGGCTGTTTCTGATCGCCGAGGAGAAAGGCCACATAGAGCATGTCCATCTTGAGGCTGTGGCTGTAACGGGTGGAGGCGCCATTTCCTTTTAGGCGGGCTTCCTGGATTTCCGACCGGTTGAGGTGACTGTCCATTTCAACGTCGCGACGATCCGTATCCGTGATGACCCTGCCCAGGGCGTCGATCAGCGTCAGACGCGACCGGGACCGTTCGGCCAGCTCGACGGCATGTTT
Source organism: Syntrophus sp. (in: bacteria) (assembly GCA_013824905.1). Lineage (GTDB taxonomy): Bacteria > Desulfobacterota > Syntrophia > Syntrophales > UBA5619 > JAKAFS01. The sequence goes on from PNOO01000069.1 coordinate 8,579, forward strand.
GGCGATCTCCTCCATTGGCATCAGGGAGATGATGTTCGCTTCGGCCGTCATTTCATCTTCGATCCAGCGGATGAGGCCGCTTTTGAGCTGCCGTTCGACAAGATATTCGGCGGCTGCCGCAACCAGGATCCCTGTCGCAACGAAGGCAATGAGAAGTTTTGTAAAGAGACGGGTCTTCATTCCTTCTCCGCGCATGCCGGCTGATGCCGGACGCTCTTTCCCGTGACCATGTAAATGACCATGTCCGCGATCCCCTCGGCGTGATCCGCTATCCGCTCCAGGCTCTTGGAGATCTGCATGATGTAGAGCGAGACCTGGATCTTATGGGGATCTTCCATCATGAACGTGAGCAGCTCCCGGAAGATCTGATCGTTGAGCTGGTCGATAACGGCGTCTTCCTCACGGACTCTATGAGCCAGATCGATATCCCCGCTAACAAGGGCGTCCATGCTCTTTCGGATCATCCCCCGCACAATCTCGGCCATCCGCGGCAGATCGATGTAAGGCTTGATCTGCGGAATCTCGTTCAGAAGGATCACCTTTTCCGCGATCTTGGCCGCCATGTCCCCGATGCGCTCCAGGTGGCCGGTGATCTTGATCGCCGTCGTGATGAAGCGCAGATCCCGCGCCGCGGGCTGCCGCAGGGCCAGCAGACGGATGCACTTCTCTTCCAGCGCGATGTCGAGCCGGTCGATCTGATCGTCCTCACAGACGATCCTTCTTGCCAGTTCGGTGTTTCTCTCCAGAAGCGCGATGGATCCGTTTTCAAGGGCCTTTTCCGTCATGGCGCCGAGGTAGAGGAGGCCGTCCTTGATCTCCTGCAGCTCTCGCTCATATTCCGCGCTGGTATGCCGTTTCTCTTCCATATTGCCTCCATTGGCCCAGATGCGATGGGCTGTCGATCAACCGAACCGTCCGGTGATATAGTCCTCCGTCTGTTTCACGTCCGGATTGGTGAAGATCTTATCCGTGGCGTTGAATTCAATCAGCTTTCCCAGGTAAAAAAACCCTGTGTATTCCGAGATGCGCGCCGCCTGCTGCATGTTATGGGTCACGATGATGATGGTGTAGCGCTTCTTGAGCGCCTCGATAAGCTCTTCGATCTTCGCCGTGGAGATGGGATCGAGCGCGGATGTCGGCTCGTCCATGAGCAGGACGTCCGGCTTCATGGCAAGCGCGCGGGCGATGCAGAGGCGCTGCTGCTGACCGCCGGAGAGGTTCATGGCGGATTTATTCAGGATATCCTTGACCTCGTTCCAGAGTACCGCCTGTTTCAGGCTCTCCTCTACAAGGGCCTCCAGGGCGCCGCTGTCCCGGATCCCCGAGAGTTTCGGCGCGAAGGTGATGTTGTTGAAGATCGATTTCGGAAAGGGATTGGGTTTTTGAAAAACCATCCCGATCCGCTGACGGATCTCTACCGGATCCACGTCCGGGGCGTAGATGTTTCGCCCCTCAAAGAGGATCTCTCCCTCCACGCGAGTGCCGTCGATCAGATCATTCATCCGGTTGAGAAGTCGCAGCAGGGTCGACTTACCGCACCCGGACGGACCGATCAGGGCGGTGACGCGGTTCTTTTCAAAATCCAGCGTGACGTTGCTCAACGCCCGGAAGGCGCCGTAGAAGAAATCGACATTTCTGGTTGTAATGGTCATCTGTTTTTCCACGGTTACCACCTTTTTTTCCTTCTGACCCTGCTGCGCAGGATAATGGCGAAAAGATCGATCCCGAGGACCAGGGCGATCAGGACCAGCGCCGTCCCGTACTGCAAGGGCCTCGTCTGT
>PNOO01000070.1 GCA_013824905.1 Syntrophus sp. (in: bacteria)
CCATTCCCCCGGTCACATTGAATGAGCGACACATCAAGACCATCGAGGAATACACCCTCCGAATCAGCCGCGAACTGAAGGTCTGCGGTGTGATGAACATCCAGTACGCCATCTGCAACGATAAAGTGTATGTCCTGGAGGCCAATCCGCGCGCCTCGCGCACCGTGCCGCTCGTGTCGAAGGTGTGCAACGTGGCGATGGCCAGGATAGCCACGCAGCTCATGCTGGGTACGAAGCTCCGCGACCTCAACCTCAGTCATAAAACCATCCCGCATATCGGCGTCAAAGAAGTCGTCCTGCCGTTCAATATGTTTCCCGAGGTGGACCCCATCCTCGGACCGGAGATGCGCTCCACCGGCGAAGTGCTGGGGATGGCGCCGACATTTGGATTGGCTTACTTCAAGGCCCAGGAGGCGACGCAAACGCCTTTGCCGCTCGAAGGCACGGTTTTCATTTCTCTAACCGACAGCGACAAGCCGTTCGTTCTTGAAACGGCCCGCAGATTCCAGGAGCTTGGATTCCGCATCAAGGCCACCGGCGGCACCTGCGCCTTCCTCCAGCAGAACGGCGTCAAGGCCGAATTGAGCTACAAAGTTCATGAACCTCAGAGACCGAACATCGTCGACGAGATTAAAAGCAGGGAAATACAGCTCATCATCAACACGCCGATCGGCAGAGTGAGCGCCACGGATGACGCCTATATCCGCCAGGCGGCCATCAAGTACAGGATCCCTTACGTCACCACGACTGCGGCCGCACATGCCTCTGTTGTGGGCATCGCCGAATACCGGTCCGGCAGGACCAGCGTCAAATCGCTCCAGGATTATCATCAGGACATCCGGTGAGGTAAGCCCGATGAATCTCAAACCGCTTTTCGAGCCCCGGACCATGGCGGTATTTGGGGTATCAGCGAGCAATTATCGGCATCCGGCCAACGAAATATTCAACAAAAACATGCTCCGCTACCCGGTCAGCGTATACGGGGTTAATCCTCGCGGGGGAACCATCAACAGCCAGCCGATCCACCGGAGCATCTCTGAAGTACCGGAACAGATCGATCTGGCGGTCATCGCAGTCAGGGCCGATCTTGTTCCGGAGGTGATGACCGAGTGCATAAAGGCGAAGGTCCGTTCCGCCGTGGTCATCTCGGGAGGATTCACCGAGGTGGGCAGGCGGGATCTGCAGGAGAGGATCGTCGCGATCGCGAAGGAGGCGGCCTTTCCTTTCGTCGGCCCCAACTGCCTGGGCAGCTACGTCCCTTCCCGGGTGGATACGTTCTTCCTGCCGGGCGAGCGGATGGTGAACCCCGTCGTCGGGAAGGTCTCCTTTGTAAGCCAAAGCGGGGGGATCCTTGTGGACCAGATGATCAAGTTCACGAATGAGGGGGTGGGACTTGCCAAGGCGATCAGCATCGGGAACAAGGCTCTTTTGGGCGAACTGGACTTCCTCGATTATTTCGCCACGGATCCGGCGACAAAAGTCATTGCCTTTTACATCGAAGGGTTCGGCGGGAATGAGGGAAGGGAGTTTGTACTCAAGGCAGAGAAGTGCGGCAAACCGGTGGTTGTGCTCAAGTCCGGCAAGAGCCCGGGTGGGAGCAAAGCCGTATCGAGCCATACGGCATCCCTGGCGGGGGATTATGCCAGCTTCTCCGCGGTGCTTTCCCAGTACAATATCGTAGAGGCGGCAAACGAACTGGAACTCGTCTCCTTTTGTGAATCCTTGAGCACATATGCCAAACCCATTGAAGGGAGGGTCGGGATCGTCACGGTAAGCGGGGGGCATGGAGCGATTGCCGTGGATGCCTGCACCGCTCGCGGGCTTTTGGTTCCGGGACTGCCGGAAAATATCCGGGAAGACCTCCGTAAAAACCTCAGTCCGAGCGTTCAGGATATCGCCGCTCTCACCAATCCCGTCGACCTCACCGGAAGCGGGATCGATGAGGATTTCGTAGCCACTGTAAAGAGCTTTTGTGCCATGGACGATATCGACTGTGTGCTCGCCCTGCTCCTTCCTTATATCCCGGGAATCACCTCCGATCTCGGCGCGAAACTCGGGGGTATCGCCAGACAGAGTGGTACGCCGTTGATTGCCTACGTGCCCAACGTGGAGAAATATGCCATGCTCATCGAGGGGTTCACGCTGAACGGCTCTCCCGTTGCCCATTCCATCGAGGGTGCAGTGCTCATGGTGGATGCCCTGCGGAGGAATAGGCTATGAGCGATGCCCGTTCCGAGATGCGCAGGATCATCCAGGCGGCCCGCTCTGACGGATGGGTCCTCGAACCCGATGCCAAGAGGCTCTTTACTTTAGCGGGATTCGCCGTTCCCCGTTTTACGCTTGCCCGGACACCGGAGGAGGCGCTCCGCTTTGCCGGGGAAATAGGATATCCGGTGGTCGCCAAGGTCGTTTCTCCCCGCATCCTCCACAAGTCGGATGTCGGAGGGGTGGCCGTTGGGATCGCTGACGCCGGGGGGCTGGCCGAGGTGTTTCGGCGTTTCCAGGTGTTGGATGGATTCGTCGGTATGATCGTGGAGGAGATGGCGCCCGGGATCGAACTCATCCTGGGGGCGAAGATCGATTTCCAGTTTGGGCCCTTGATCCTGCTGGGGATGGGGGGGACCGGAGTGGAGATTTACAAGGATGTTGCCCTGAGGATGGCCCCTATATCTGAAAAAGACGCCCTGGCGATGATCGGAGGGCTCAAGGCCCAGCGGCTGCTGACGGGATACCGGGGCAGCGAGGGAGTGGATCTCAAGATGCTGACAGAGACACTTCTTTCCTTCTCTTCTCTCGTCATGGAACTTGGGGAAGGGATCGAATCGATTGATATCAATCCGCTTCTGTGCTCCTCCCGACATTGCGTGGTGGCGGACGCCCGTATCATTCTTCGGAAGGAAAATGAAACGGCATCCGCATAAAGAGGTCCATGATTTTTTACCTTGTCATCATCGCGACGCTCATCAACCAGATCGCTTTCAAGGGCAGCAAAGTCCTGATGTCTCTCTATGCGATGAACCTGGGCGCCGATCCGTTTATCGTCGGCGTGCTGATTTCTCTATATTCCCTCTTTCCGCTGTTTCTTGCCGTATACGCCGGCAGGCTATCGGACCGATTAGGGCCGCGCATCCCAATGCTTCTCGGATCACTGGGCCTTGCCGGCGGATTGCTTCTGCCGTTTCTTTTGCCGCGTCTGGCGACATTGCTGGTGTCTGCGGCGATCATCGGCTGCCTCTACATCTTTTACACGGTATCGGTCCAGCATCTGATCGGGTCTTTCGGCAGCGGAGAGCAACGCACGCGTAATTTCAGCACATTCAGCCTGGGCGTCGCCGTGAGTGCGATGTTCGGTCCGACGCTGGCCGGTTTCTCGATCGATCTTGCCGGGTATGAGCTCACTTATCTGATCCTCGCGTTGTTTCCTGCAGCGCCGGCAGTGTTTTTCATGTTTTTTGCGCGTGAACTGCCGCGTGCTGAAGCGGCGAACCAGCAGGCGCAAAAACACACGATCGACCTGCTCCGCAACGTGCCGTTGCGCCGTGCGCTCGTGACCGCCGGCGTCATCGAAACCGGGCTCGAGCTGTTCAATTTCTACATGCCGATCTACGGGCATTCGCTCGGACTCTCGGCGTCGGTGATCGGCATCATCATGGGGGCGTTTGCAGCCGCCATGCTGTTGATGCGAATCGCCATGCCGATCATGGTCCGTAGGAGCAGCGAAGAAACGACGCTGTTCGGTTCGCTGGGCCTTGCGGCTGCCATCTGCGTATTATTCCCGTTTGTTTCCGACGTCTACCTGCTGGTCGGGATTTCGTTTGTGCTCGGTCTCGGTTTGGGTTGCTGCAGCCCGCTGTCGCTGATCATTACTTACAATCGCGCACCCGACGGGCGCAGCGGCGAGGCGATGGGGATGCGGCAGACCGTCAATAAATTCATCCAGGTTCTGCTACCGCTGATTGTCGGTACGCTCGGCAGCGCGTTCGGCGTCGGTCCCGCCTTTTGGTTGAACTCGCTCATGCTTGCTTCCGGCGCGTACATCATGAAAGCCGATGCGCTATTGCGGGTGAAAGCGCGGCAGGCAGATCAGACCGGCGTTTGACGCGCTTGTGGAATCTCCCGGATGATATCCACTATTGCTCACTACAATTCAAACTGATGAAATCCTCAGATGAACGCACCGCTGTGTGCGGTGCAGAGGGTTTATCGTTTCGGCAGAGACAACCGCAGAATGTCGAGGCCGCTGACGCGGTCGATGAGGTAGATGAGGCCCCGCTCGTCTACGAAAATGTCGTTGCTCTGCGCAAACCGTGCTCCCTGTCCCGGCTGCGGGATGAAATGACCGACTTCCAGTGGCCGGTAGGGATTTGAGATATCGATCACCCGCAAACCGCCGGAGAACCACGCGGCATAGACGAGGTTGTCGGTTCCGACGAATTCATGGGGTTGGTGAGCGCCGAAACGGCCGCCTGTCTTTCCGGAGGGGTCCGGCTGGACATGGAATGTCGCAGCGGGGACGGGCCGCCTTTCATCGGTAATGTCATAGAGCCGCATGTAGGCGGGAGGATTACCGCCGCCCATTTCCTCATCGAAGACGACAAGCCATTTTCGTCCCAGGATTTGATGTCCGACGGCTAACGCTGTGTGTGTAGGAGCTCCGCTCTCCGGGCGATCGTCGACGTGGCTCAACAGGCGGGGTCGGGTCGGATCGGAGATGTCGAGAATGGCAAAGCCGTCGTACCAGAGCGATACGTAGAGCCGGTCGCCAAGCCGCAGGGGATGGTGGATCCGGTGAGCAGCGCCGGACCGTTGGGGCTTTTCTCCCACTGCCACATGCTGACCGGGCATCCACCACCGGCCGACCTCCTTGGGGTGGGCGGGATCGGAGATGTCGATAATCAGCACAAAATTCCCCTGAAACCCTTCGGCGCTGCCGCTTGTGTAAAGAAGCTTGCGCGCACAGTCCATCTGGAAGCGGTGGACCCCCGTTCCGCCCGTTGAGAGCCCCCCCATGCGATAATAGGCAATCTCCCTCGGACGCCGCGGGTCGCCGATATCGAAAAGGGCGAGACCCGCCGTACCATCGCCGCCTCCGCCATATTGTTCGACATTGATGGCCAGGAGGTTGCCGCATAGCCTCGCCTTGTGGGAGTGCGTCCCGGCGCGCACCGGTATTCGTGCCAGGATACGGGGCCGGGCCGGATCGGCCACGTCGAGCAGGGTGGTGGCATATGGCGGTCCCATGTGCCCCACAACCGCAAGGTCTCCTTTCACGTCCACCATTCCCCCGCCTTCAAGATCGATGTGACCCACGAGGTGCACGTTTCTGGCGGATATGGGCACTGGCGCAGCGGCGGCGATTCCCGCCACAAATACAATAATCAGCAGCCCCGGCAGCGCACTTCCTTTTATCGATCGAAGCCATCCGCATTCAACAAGGAATATAACGGTTTTCATTATTTTCTCTCCTTATTTTTTCTCATAAATCTTATCACGACTTTCATTTAAAATCTTCCCCGTACACACTGAGGCGAATGGGGCAAATACCGTAAAGGTATTTGAAGGTAAATGAGCCGACCAAATTATTCAGGAGACATCCGGATGAAGATGTGATAGAAGAGACACCATAATATATGGAAGGAGTGATGACCGGTGGCATATCTTCACAAAGACCCAGTTCCTCCAACGGTGGATAAACTGAAGCATTATAAGGCCTTAGTCGTTGATGACTTCGTCAATTTTCGGAGAACGGTCAAGGGTATGCTGGCGGGCCTCGGCGTTGCCCATATCGTTGATGCGTTTGACGGCGAAAGCGCCCTCTTGAGATTGTCTTCATCGAAATACGATATCGTACTGTGTGATTATAACCTGGGTCCGGGTAAAGACGGGCAGCAAGTTTTTGAAGAGGCAAAACACTACCAATATATCAATTACATGACCATCTTTATGATGGTGACGGCTGAAAACAGTATGGACATGGTCATGGGCGTCGTGGAACACATGCCGGATGACTATCTGATGAAACCTTTCACCAAGCAGATGCTTGAGAAAAAACTCCTGTCCGTTCTGGAGAAAAAAATCGCCCTCAGAGAGATCATAGAGACCATAGAGGTGATGGATTACGATAGAGCCTTGACATTGTGTGATGAGGCGATCGGAAAAGGCCCGAAACACATCAGAGAAGTCCTGCGGATCAAAGGGGAGATCTTTGCAAAAAGAGGAGATCATCAACAGACGGAAGCGTTCTACAAAGAAGTCGCCGCCATGGGTAAGATACCGTGGGCGTTGTTCGGTGTAGGAAAGTGCCAGTATCAGCAAGGCTGGTTGGAGGAGGCGAAGGTAACATTTACCCAACTGATCAAGATGAACAACAAGGTGATGGCCGCTTATGACTGGCTGGCCAAAGTCCTTGATGCGATGGGAAGTCCGCAAGAAGCGCAAACCGTTCTGATGAAAGCGACGGAAATCTCGCCCCGTGCGCTGGGACGCCAAAGGGAACTGGGCGCCATCGCCCGTAAAAACCAGGATCTTAAAACAGCCGTCAAATCATTCAGGTCGGCGATAACTTTTGGTAAGAATTCGGCTTTTAAGGCGCCGTCCGATTATGCGACACTAGCCAGGGTCTTGGTGGATGCGGATTCGCCGCAGGAAAGCCTCAGCGTCCTCGGGGATGCCCATCAGACATTTCCCCGTGATGACCTTGGAGCGACGGTCGAAATAGGCCTTGCGGAGAGCTTTGTTTACCAAAGAATGAACAGGAAAGAGGAGGCCAAGGAGGCCATCAATAATGTGATCCGGGCGACAGAAAAGTCGTCTGTGAAAGTACCTGCAGATGTCGAGCTGGAGCTAGCCAAAGCCCTTATCCTGAGCGGAGATGGAGAAAAAGGTAAAGAAATCGTACGAAAGCTGATTCAGAGCAATCATGAAAACGAAGAGCTGATCACAGACACGAAGAAGATGTTTGCAGGGCTCGACATGGCTAAAGAAGGTCAAGAGCTGCTCGAAGCGGCCGTCGAGGAGGTCGTTGAATTAAACAACGAGGGTGTCAAGCTGGTGAAAGAGGGTGAGCTTGCCAAGGCGACCTCCTACTTCGATAAGGCCGCGGAAAAACTGCCCTATAACACGCTGATCAATGCCAATGCGGCGTATGCCTGCATGCTTGACATGAAGAAAAATGGAAAGACCTCAGAGAGTATTCAGAAGGCGAAAAAATATCTCGAACGTGTATACCGTGGCAATCCCCAGTATGGGGATCTTCCTCGCCTGCTTACCGTCTATCGGGAAATTTCCAAGGAGCCCTTGTCATGGATGACAGCGACAGCTTAGAATTTTCGGATATCCTTGCATCGACGATGCATGATACGAAAAATTCACTGGGAATGCTCTACAATACCCTGGATACATTGATCAGCCAGTGCCAGGAAAAAGGGTGCACCGTCCAGAAAGACCATTTCCTCCTCCAGTATGAACTGCGGCGATTGAACCATAATTTCATCCGGATGTTGTCTCTGTACAAGGCCAAGAAAGCCAATTTCTCCATCAGCCTTGACTATCATTCGGTCAGTGATTGTCTGGATGAGGCCATCGTTGTCAACGAACCCCTCCTGACTTCCAAGGGGATCGATATCGAGTTGCAGTGTCCTGAAGATCTGTTCTGGTCTTTTGACAAGGAACTCATTACGGGCATCCTCGACAGCATGCTGAATAACGAGTATCTGTACACCAAAGACAAGCTGATGGTCAGCGCCGGGAGAGAGGACGGGTATCTGGTCATTCAGCTTGAAGACAACGGCCCGGGATATCCGGATTGTTTTGTCATGGACAGCCGCCAGAATAGCGGTTCTGCGGGAAGCCACGTTTCCTTCCTGACCGGCAGCACCGGTCTCGGTCTTTACTTTTCCTTCCTGGTTGCCAAATCGCACACAAGGGATGGACGGGAAGGCTTCATCCGAACAATGAACGGGGGGATTTACAACGGAAGCGTTTTCTCCCTTTATCTCCCATAGCGGGCAAGATCTGTGGCCCATTGAAAAAAGCGTTCCCCCCGCGGCGGCGAAGAGCCCCTCCAGGCGCATCTGGCCTTCCCCTAAAAACACCTTCTCTTCGTTCATGCCGTCCCCCACAACCTCCCTTTATGCCGCCCGCAGGGCGTCGACAATCCCCATCCGGGAGGCGCGCAACGCGGGCAGCATGCCGCCGATAAAGCCCATGACGAGTGAAAAGGTCATGGCCTGCAGGACGATTGGCGCGGTGAGGGTGAATTTGAATGCCAATTCCGAAAAAGTCTGAAAGTTCACGGTGGAAACGGTGATGAACTGCATGAAGGACGCAAAGAAGAGTCCCGCCGAGCCGCCGATGGCGCCCAGGAGCAGCGACTCCGCGAGAAATGCGGCCAGGATGCTCCGCCGGCGGAAGCCCAGCGCCCGCATCGTTCCGATCTCCCCGATCCGGTTGGCCACTGCGGAATACATGGTGATCATGGCGCCGATGATCGCGCCGATCGAAAAGATGACGGTCAGCGACAGCCCGAGGATCCGCAGGAACTTCGCCATCATCTCCGACTGGTCGAGATAGTATCGCGTCTCCCGCTTGGCCTCGAGCGTAAGCCGCGGGTCCGTCTCGATGGCCGTTTTTGCCGCCGGGAAGGCGGCCGGGTTATTCAGTTTGAAAATGAGCGATGAATAAACCGGACGGCGGAAGGCCTGCATCACCTGGTCCACATCCCCCCAGATTTCGGAACTGAAGCCGGTATTTCCCGCATCGAAGATGCCCACCACGGTCCATTTCCGCATCCCCCAGTTCAGGGTTCCCTGAAGACCGACCCCCTTGAACCCCTTGGCGATGCTGTTTCCGACGATGATCTCCGATGTCCCCATCCTGAACAGGCGTCCCGCGACGAGTTTCACTTGCGGCCGCAGGGGAATCGATGCCTCCTGGACGCCGCGGACCACGACGTTGGAATTGCCCGCGCCCCGTTTGGGAAGGGCGATCAGAACCACCACTTCCTTGGCCACGAGCCTGCGGCCCTCCCCGCCGATCGCCACCTGGGGCAGCATCTCCACGATCGAGGCCTGTCGGCGTTCGATGCCGCTCATCACCTCCGATGTCGATCCCTTGCGGAAGACGACCACGTTGTCATCCGAGCCCGTCTCCACAAGCGTCTTCTGAAGCCCCGCGGCCATCATCAGGACGGCGGCGAAGACGAAGACGACAAGCGCCATCCCGGAAACCGTCAGGATGGTCGTCAGCTTGCGCTTCCAGAGGTTCCGCATGCTGTAGGAAAGGGGAATGGCCATTATCCGATCCTCCGTAATCCCTCGGCGATGCCGATGCGGATCGCACGGCGGGCCGGGATGATCGCCGCGAAAAAGGCGATCAGGAGAGCGGCAAGGAGGTCGAGCCAGAGCGTCTGAGCCGAGACGATAAAGATGGGGAAGTAGGTCGAAAGGGTTTGGCCGAAGGCCCTGGCCGCCGGAAACGTCAGGATCATTCCGGTGAAGCAGCCCGTCAGGGCGATCACGAGGGATTCGCCGAAGACCATGACCGCGATGGATCCGCCGCCGAAACCCAGGGTTTTCATGATCGCGTAATCGCCGATGCGCTCCCGGGTGGTCATGGCCATGGTGTTGGCGACGACCGCCATGATGATGAGGATCACGACGAAGGAAACCATCTGGATGGCCGTAACGATGGCCCCGCTCATGGCGATGAACCCCTGGTTGAAAGCCTTCTCCGTCTCCGTGAGCGTCTCGGCCAGGGAGTTCTTGAAGTACCTGTCCACGGCCAGGGCTACATCCGGCGCCACATCCGGCCTGGTCACCGCGATCATGTAGAAACCCACCTGGTCCGCCCGGCGCGGGAAGAGACGTTTCATGGTTTCATTGAGGTAATCCCAGTGGAAGAGAAACTGCGTCTCATCGATGGTCTCATCCCGGCCCCGATAGACGCCCCGCAGGACGAAATCCCAGTTTCCCGGAAAGATGGTCCCCTTGAGGGTGACCGTATCGCCGATCTTCCAGCCGTACCTCGCGGCCAGCTTCCTGCCGGCGACAAAGCCCTTCCGGTCGGCAAGGAAGGCCTTCTTCTCGGGAAGGCTGAGGACGAATTCCGGGTAGATGGCCATATAGGTCCGCGGCTCCACGCAGAAGTTCGGAAAGAAATTCTTCTCATCGATGTAGATGCCGCCGAACCAGTTGCCGTAGGAGACGAGCTTCACTCCCTCGATCTGCCGGATTTTTTCGGCATAGGCAATCGGGAGGGGGAAAATGATGGAGATCGCGTTTCTCGTGACGAGGCGGGACTCCGAAGCGGCCTCGACG
>PNOO01000071.1 GCA_013824905.1 Syntrophus sp. (in: bacteria)
AAATATATAAAGGTACATTTATCGTCTTATCCCTTCATTGTGATATATTATTTTATGACCTCACGCTTTCCTATGGCCTGCCAGTTGCGGGGAATAGATCCAGATAAATCTAAGAACCTCATCGCCGTCGTTGATGATCTTGTGAAGACCACCCGGAGGATTGTAAACACACATCCCCGGCTCCACAACAAACTGCTCTTCCTCGGTGATAAAGGTCCCTCGACCCGAGAGGAAGAACATCACCTCTTCCTCGTGATCATGCTTGTGTTCCGGCACCATTCCTCCCGGATACGTTTCGTTCACCCCCATTGAAAGGTTCTGCGCTCCTGTCATCTTTTCGGAACACAGGATCCACGACGTCCGGGGCGGCTCACGCCTCTCACCCTTTACATCCTTGATATGAACAACCTTTAGCTTCGACATTTTCCGTTCCTCTCCTTTCTCTGATCTTGTACGGCAATCGACTCTCATCCGACTACCAACAAATGCACAACAACCCCATAGACGCGGAGCATACGCTTGGCAATCTGAACTTGTCAACGTGCAAACGCCCCCTCCGCCTCCCCTGAGAAACCTTTTTCCCATCTTCTCTTTTATTTCACTGTTCCTTCGGACAATACCCTTTCATGACCAAATTTCTTGCACAAATGTCCTTGTAAGGACACGGTCCGATCCCCAAGCAATCCATCGATGCCTGTCCGTATGTGCTTTCTTTCCCGTGGTGGCAGCACATCATATTGTTTCATTGTGTGAAATGATGTTTTGTGGTGTAAAGTAAAATATCTCCTTGTGGTTTGTCAAGAGATATTTTGATGAATTCATTTTTCATTCATTTTTCTCTTGACAACCGGCGGCGACTGTGTTTTTATGCCTCCGGTCTTTCTAAGGAGTATTGAACCGTGGGCAGAAAAGAGCTGGCAGCGAAAGGGTATTATACCAACTGGTTTTGGTTTTATTACTATTTTGCACCGGTCTGCCCGCTGCTTAGGAGGACGTAAGGGAAACCAACAACCTAACCAACTAAGCCATGGACAGACCTTCAAGACGCTGCCCATGGCTTTTTTATTTCTTCATGGCCGTGGTGGCAGCGCCGAGATCACCACGGCCATTTTTTTATTCGAGGTGAACCATGATTATTCTGATGAAAAAAAATGTCACACAGGAACAGATCGACCATGTGATCGAATGGATCACATCCGTGGGTTACAAACCGCACATTTCCCAGGGCGTGGAAAGGACGCTCATCGGCGCCATCGGCGACGACAGAGGCAAGGTCCATCTGAAAGCGGCGGCCTTCCTCCCCGGCGTGGAAAAGGTCGTCCCGATCCTCAAACCCTACAAGCTCGCCGGCCGGGAGTTCCATGAGGAAAACACGATCATCCGGATCGGGGAGGTGCAGATCGGCGGGGGCGAATTCATTGTCATGGCCGGCCCCTGCTCCGTAGAGAGCGAAGAACAGATGATGGAATCCGGCTATATCGCCAAGAAGGCGGGGGCGAAGATCCTCCGGGGCGGGGCCTTCAAGCCCCGGACGTCGCCTTACAGCTTCCAGGGAATGGAGGAGGAGGGGTTGAAACTCCTCAGGAAGGTCGGTGATAAGGTAGGGATGCCGGTCGTGACCGAAGTCATGAACACGACCGATGTGAACCTGGTTGAGGAGTACAGCGATATCCTCCAGATCGGCGCACGAAACGTCCAGAATTTCCCTCTCCTCAAACAGGTCGGCCACTGCCGGAAGCCTATTCTCCTCAAGCGGGGGATGATGACGACGATCGATGAGCTTCTCATGTCGGCGGAATACATCCTCTCCGAAGGCAACGAACAGGTGATCCTGTGCGAGCGCGGTATCCGCACCTTCGAGACGACGACGAGGAACACCCTCGACATCAGCGCGGTGCCCGTTCTGAAGGAGCTGACGCACCTGCCGGTGATCATCGATCCGAGCCACGCCTCCGGTCATGCCAAATATGTCATCCCCCTCACCAGGGCGGCCGTGGCCGTGGGGGCGGACGGCGCCATCATCGAGATCCATCCGGAACCCGAAAAAGCCCTGGTGGACGGGCCCCAGTCGCTCCGGCCGGAGGAGTTCTACCGGCTCATGGACGAGGTGGCCCTTCTGGCAGACACGATGCGTAACGGCATCGGGAGGCTTTGATGAACAAGATGAAAGTGAACCTCGACAGGAAGATCGGCGCCTCCTATGAGATCCACATCGGCGAGAAGATCCTGGACCGGATGGGACTGATCCTGGTGAAAAACAACTGGGCGGAGAGGTATATTATCGTCACGGATACCCACATCGACGCCCTTCATGGAGAGAGGGTGGAGACAGCCCTGAAAAAGACCGGTCTTCGCGTCGATCGGATCACTGTGCCCCCCGGCGAGGCCGCAAAGGAGATGCGGACGGTCCTTACCGTCGTCGAAAAACTGATTGCCCTCGGCGCAGACCGGTCCACCGCCCTTATCGCCCTGGGCGGCGGCGTCATCGGCGATCTCACAGGCTTTACCGCTTCGATCTTCATGCGGGGAATCCCGGTCATCCAGGTCCCGACGACCCTCCTCTCCCAGGTGGACAGCAGCATCGGGGGGAAGACAGGGGTGGACACCGATGCCGGTAAGAACCTCCTCGGAACGTTCCACCAGCCGAAAGAGGTCTTCATCGACCTCTCCTTTCTTCAGACGCTCCCCGAAGAGCAGTTCCGCAGCGGCCTTGCCGAGGTAATCAAATACGGGATCATCGAGGCCCCGGATCTTCTGGACACTATCGAGGCCGCGGCGGCGGCCGGCGGCCTTCGGGAATCCGCCTTTATCGAGAAGATCGTCACGACCGCCTGCTGGATCAAGAAAGGGATTGTTGAGCTCGATGAACGGGATCAGGGACTCCGGCGGATTCTGAATTTCGGCCATACCGTCGGCCACGCCGTCGAAGCGGCATCCGCATACTCCCTCTCCCACGGTGAAGCCGTGGCGATCGGCATGGTCGCGGCGGCGATCTTCTCGGAACAACTCCATTACCTGCCGGCAGACGACCGGCGGCGGATCGTGTCGGTCATCCGGGCGGTCGGCCTTCCCGACCGGATCCCGGGAAATCTGGATTTGGGGGAGATCGGCTCCCGGATTGCGAGGGACAAGAAAAAAAGAGGGGAAACCGTCCATTTCGTTCTGCTGAAGAGGCTGGGGGTCCCCATCGTGAACGGGGGGATACCGGAAAAAATGATCAAAATAACGTTAGAAGGATTACACACATGAGCCAGGATATCCTGCAGAAGTTCAGAGAGAAGATCGAGCAAACGGACCGGGAGATCGTCCGCCTCCTCAACGAGCGGGCCGCCGTCTCGGTTGAGATCGGAAAGACCAAGCGGGCCGCCGGAAGGGAGGTCTATGACCCTTCCCGGGAGGCCATGGTCTATAAGCATCTGGAGACGCTCAACGACGGCATCCTTTCGGAGGCAGCCCTCCGGGGGATCTTCCGGGAGATCCTTTCGTCCTCCCGCTTCCTCCAGACGCCGACCACCGTCGCCTTCCTGGGGCCGGAAGCCTCCTTCACTCACCAGGCGGCCCTGGCCCATTTTGGCGGAGGTATCGCCGCTATACCAACCGTTACGATACCGGAGGTCTTCGACGAGGTGGAGCGGGGGAAGGAGCAATGGGGAATCGTCCCCGTCGAAAACTCCGCCGAGGGTTCGGTGAAAACGACGCTGGACTGCCTGATCTCGACGCCGCTCGCGATCCGGGCGGAGGTATACCTCCGGGTACGGCACTGCCTTCTGGCGAGCTGCGACGACTCGGATGCAATCCGCAAGGTCTACTCCCACCCCCAGGCCCTCGCCCAGTGCCAGCTATGGCTGCGGAATCACCTCCCCGGAGTTTCCCTCGTCGAAGTGGAAAGTACGGCGGGGGCGGCCCGCCGCGTAAAGGAGGACAAGCGTGCGGCCGCCGTCGCAAGCCGACTGGCAGCCGAGACGTACGGCCTCAATCTCCTGGCGGAAGGAATCGAAGACAATCCCGCCAACACGACCCGGTTCCTTGTGATCGGATCGAAGGCGGGTAAAGAGGGTGGAGGGATCACGGGACGCGACCGGTCCTCTATCCTCTTCGGAACGCCCCATGTTCCCGGGGCCCTCCAGCGGGCGCTCAACCCCTTTGCCGAGGCGGGGATCAACCTGATGCGGATAGAGTCTTTTCCGATGCGGGACCGGATGTGGGAATACCTCTTCTTTGCCGACTTCGCCGGGCATATCGCCGAGGAAAAGACACAGGAGTGCCTTTTGGAGTTGAAAAACAGAACGGCTTTCCTCAAGGTCCTGGGGTCCTACCCGCGGAGTGAGGAGCTGCCATGATCTGTATCCCCATCGCCGGCACGCAGACCCCGGAAGTTATCGAAAAGATTCGGCGCGCCTCACTATTGGCCGACATTATCGAGCTCCGAATCGACCGGATCCCGGGGGCCGATCTGGGGAGGCTCCTTGCCGCCCGGCACACTCCGGTGATCGTCACGAACCGGTGCCGGAAAGAGGGCGGAGGATTCGTCGGGACGGAGGAGGAACGGGTCGAACTCCTCAAGGAAGCGGTGCGCCTGGGCGCCGATTATATCGATATCGAAGCCGCCACCGACCCCGCCCTGAAAAAGGGGCTCAGGGAGACGCTTGTCGGATCATCCTCACAACTGATCGTCTCATGGCACGACTTTTCGGGAACGCCTTCGGCGGAATTCCTGAAGGCGAAGCTGACGGGTTGCATGGCGGACGGCCCCGCCATCGTCAAGATCGTCACCCATGCGGCCATAACCGCCGATTGTCTTCGGCTTCTGGAGCTTATCCCATACGCCCGGCAAAGGGACCAGGCAATCATCGCTTTTTGTATGGGAAGACCGGGAAAAATCAGCCGGATCATGGCGCCAATGCTAGGCTCCGTCTTCAGTTACGCCTCCCTGGAGCCGGAAGAGGCGTCAGCGCCGGGTCAGATGACGATCCACCAGATGAGGGAGATCTACCGGATCATGGATGAAAGACAGAGCAATGAATGAATCCGCCGTCTTTGCACTCTTCGGAAACCCTGTGGCGCAGAGCCTTTCACCGCTCATGCACGGCGCGGCTTTTGCGCAGATGGGATTCAAGGCCACTTACTCCGCTTACCAGGTGAATGACGCGGCCGACGTCGTTCATATGATCCGCGAGAGAGAAATCCGGGGGGCAAGCATCACCATCCCCTTCAAGGAAACAGTGATGGGGTTCCTTGATGATGTGGATAAAAGCGCATCCGCGATCGGTGCGGTCAACACGATCGTCAACCGCGATGGCAGGCTCAAGGGATACAACACGGATGGTCCCGGACTGATCCACGATCTGGCGGAATGGATCGCGATCCGGGGCAAGTCTTTCGTCATCCTCGGCGCAGGTGGGGCGGCCCGTGCGGCCGTCCTCGCGCTTATTCAGGCGGGAGGAACACCTGTCGTCATCAACCGGACGGTGGAGAAGGCCAGGGCGCTGGCCGAGAGTTTCGGTTGCCGTTGGGGCCCGCCTGCGGAGATCGGTCGCCTGGAGGCGGACTGCCTGATCAACACGACGCCGGTGGGGATGTTTCCGGAGACGGACCGGACGCCCATGGAAACAAAATTCCTCGTCCATTTTCCTTGTGTCATGGACATGATCTACAACCCCGTCAAAACACGCCTCCTGCGAGACGCCGAAGCGGCGGGATGCGTCATCCGCTCCGGCGTCGGGATGTTCGTCCACCAGGGGGCGGAACAGATCCGTCTCTGGACGGAGATGGAGCCGCCGAGGGAATTCATGAGACGGACGGTCCTGGAAAGGCTGGAGAAAAATGGTGGAGATTGAGCCGCTAAAACGCCTGGATGCAACAGCCCGGATCCCCGGATCGAAGAGCTACACGCAACGGGCAATGGTCATCGCCGCCCTCGCCGAGGGAGAATCGCTCCTTCGGGATGTCCTTCTGGCGGATGATACCCGGATTCTCTCAGCGGCGCTCGGCGACCTGGGCGCCGATATCCGGACGGAGGGCACGGAGATGCTGATCCGAGGAAACGGCGGGAGGCTCGTCCGTCCGTCCCGGGAGATCCATCTGGAAAACAACGGCACGGCGATGCGCCTCCTCGCGGGGGTGGCCTCCCTCGGTGAGGGGCCGGTCGTCCTGACGGGAACGCCTCGTCTCCAAAAGAGGCCTTTGAAACCCCTCCTTGACGCCCTCGCGGTCCTCGGGGCGGAGGCCAGCACCGAGGGCGGTCTCGGCTATCCTCCCGTAACCATACGGGGCGGCAGTCTCCAGGGCGGAGAGGTGGTCCTCCGGGATATCGAAAGCAGCCAGTATGTCTCCTCTCTCCTGATCGTTTCACCCTTCGCTACCGGTGAAACGACCATCGTCCTTAAGGGGCGCATCCCCTCCCTCCCTTACATAGCGCTCACCGTGGAGGCGATGAAGACCTTCGGTTGCGAAGTCGTCATGGACGAGACCGGACGCTACGTGGTAAAAGGCGGTCAGAGCTACCGGGGGCGGGAATACCGGATCGAAGGGGACGTCTCCAGCGCCTCCTACTTCTTTCTTGCCGCCGCCCTTCTGAAGGGCCGGGTGCGGGTGGAGAACATCAATCCGCGGACGGGCCAGGGGGACATCGCTCTTCTGACGCTCATCGAGCGCCTCGGCTGCCGGGTCCTCCGGGGGGAGAATCACGTCGAGGTCGTGGGTGGCAACCTGCCCGAGGGAGAGATGATCTTCGATCTGAGCGACATGCCTGACATGGTGCCGACCCTGGCGGTGCTTTGCGCCATCAGATCCGGACGGAGCGTCATAGGGAACGTCGCCCATCTCCGTTTCAAGGAGAGCGACCGCCTGGCCGCTTTGGTGAGCGAGCTCAAGAAGACCGGTATCGCTGCCGAAGAGACCGCGGACGGCATGGCCATCACAGGGGGAAGCCCCCACGGCGCTACGATTACGACCTACAACGACCACCGGATCGCTATGAGCTTTGCCGTCCTGGGGCTCGCGGTGCCGGGGATAAAAATCGCAGGGGAAGAGTGCGTCGGAAAATCCTTCCCCGGTTTCTGGAGAGCCCTGGAAGGACTCTATTGAAACACTTCCGAAAAGGCATTTGCCCGGCCCCAGGCAGGCATCGGAGAACAGAGGGAGAGAACAGAAAGGCCATTACCGATGAACATTATCCTCACGGGGTACCGCTGCACCGGTAAAACGTCTGTCGGCCGGCGTCTGGCAGAGCGTATGGGTCTGACCTTTTACGATACCGATGAGCTGGTCGAGCGGCAAACGCAGCGCACGATCCCTCAAATCGTCGCCGAGCAGGGCTGGCAGGCCTTCCGTGAGGCAGAGACGGCGGTCATCCGGGATCTCTCCGGCGCCGATCACAGCGTCATCGCCCTGGGGGGCGGCGCCGTCCTCGATATCCGGAACGTCGAAAGTCTGAAGAAGAACGGGTTTTTCGTGTGGCTTTTCGCCGCTGCGGAGACGATCGCCGCACGGATGGAAAAGGACGTTGCCGTGGGCGCCGAACGACCCTCGTTGACGGGAAAGCCAAGCGTCAGTGAGACCGATGCAATCATGGCGGAACGGGAACCGCTCTACCGAAGCCTTGCCGATCTGGCGGTCGACACGACCCTAATCAGGACGGACTGTGTGGCGGAGGAGATTCGGACCACCCTGCGGGAACGGGTCCTTAGGGCGGATGGGGTCATCAAAGGGAAGGAGAAATAACTATGTCCGGAAACACGACCGGCGTCCTGTTCAAGGTCACGACCTGGGGGGAGTCTCACGGTCCGGCGACCGGAGCGATCATCGACGGATGTCCGCCCCGGATCGACCTCTCTGAGGCCGACATCCAGGAAGAGCTCGATCGGCGCAAGCCTGGGACTCTTTCGTCGTCTAGTCCCCGGCGCGAAGCCGACCGGGTCGAGATCTTATCCGGCGTCTTCGAGGGGAAAACGACAGGGACCCCGATATCGCTCATGATCCGCAACTGCGATGCCAAGGGCGACGCCTACGAGGGGCTCCGCGACCTTTACCGTCCCGGTCACGGGGATATCACCTACCAGGCAAAATACGGAATCCGCGACCATAGGGGCGGAGGACGCGCCTCCGGTCGGGAAACTGCGGGTCGGGTGGCTGCCGGCGCCATTGCCCGAAAGGTGATTGCTCCAGCGGGGATCACCGTTGCGGCCTGGACAAAGGAGCTGGGCGGTATCGCCGCCCGTTCCCTCTCCCTAGCCGCGGCGGAGACAAGCCCACTGCGCTGCCCCGATCCGGAAGCGGAAAAAAGAATGGTTGAGCGGCTGGAAGAGGCGCGGGCCGCGGGCGACACGCTCGGAGGGATCGTGGAAATCGTCGTCAGGGGTTGTCCGCCGGGCCTGGGCGAACCGGTCTTCGGAAAGATCGATGCGGATCTCGCCAGGGCCCTCATGGGGCTCGGGACCATCAAGGGGGTAGAGATCGGCGCCGGCTTCGCCGCCGCGCGGATGACCGGCTCCGCCTGCAACGACCCCATCGGCACGGATGGTTTCCGGACCAACCATGCCGGGGGGATCCTGGCGGGGATCACAAGCGGCGCCGAGATCGTCATCCGGGTCGCGTGCAAGCCCATCCCCTCCATCGCGCGCCCCCAGCAGACCGTTGACATACAAGGACGTCCCGCCGTCATTACGGTCGGCGGCAGGCACGACGTGTCGGTCATCCCACGGATCATCCCGATCTGCGAAGCGATGGTCTCGATCGTCCTTGCAGACCACCTTATGCGTCAGAGGGCGATTACACGATGAACGATTTTCAGATTGGCATCATCGGCGGGACGGGAGGAATCGGCAGATGGTTCGCCTCCTTCTTCAAAAGGGAGGGGTATCCTGTTCATGTGGTGGGGAGAAGTGAGGGGATGACCCTCCCGGAGCTTGGGGAGAGCTGCCGAGTCGTCATCGTCTCCGTCCCCATCGCGGCGACCCTCGGCGTTATCCGGCGCGTAGGGCCGCACCTGCCTCCCGACGCGCTTCTCATGGACTTCACGTCGCTGAAGGAAGAGCCTGTTCGGGAAATGCTGAAAGCCACGACAGCGGAGGTCGTCGGCTGCCACCCCCTCTTCGGCCCGGATTGCCCTTCCCTTGAAGGCCAGAATATCGTCCTGTGCCCGGGACGGGGGAACCGGTGGCTCCAGCGGATGGAAGAACTCTTCAAAAAGGGCGGCGCCCGCGTCACGGTGACGACACCGGCGGAACACGACCGGAAGATGGCCCTCGTCCAGGGCCTGATCCATCTCGATACCATCCTCCTGGGGTTGACACTCCGGGATTCCGGGATGGAAGCCTCTGCGCTCGATGCCTTCTCCACACCTATCTTCCGGACCAAGCGGGCGATCGTCGAGAAGGTTTTCGACGCCAACCCCCAACTCTACGCGGGTCTTCTCGCAGGAAATCCGGCCATGGAGGAGATCTTCGGCCGTTATGAAAAAAACCTCTCCCTCCTGAAGGAGCTGATCCTGAATCACGACGCGGAAGGCCTTGCATCCCTGTTGAAGAAGCCATGACGGTTCGCCGGTTAATTCTTCCAGAGATGATTAAAAAACCCCTTGCTCTAATTATACAACTAAGATCTTCTTAAAAACGCCGCTATCAGCTCTTGATCTTTCTGTGTTATATCTACAAATTCATTACCCACTTCGTATCCTTCACCCATGTTCGCTTTCTGAATCCAGGCAACCTTGGAAACCGCTTTAATCGGTTTTGTCAGGCTGGGTATATCAAATTCCAACAGCAGACGGCAAGCCGTAGAGATAAGCTTGTCAGTCGTAAAACGCAGGCCGCCGGCGCTTACATCACAGGTTAACGAACCCACATCAACAGTCTCCGCCTCGTCTCGCAGTTCCTTGTACCGGACAGGAATACTGGTCTTCACCCTTGGAGATTTTCGCTGCTCTTTGACGATCTTGGATTCGTTCACTGTTAGTCCCTCCTTTTTTATTTGTTTGATAAGAACTTGACTTTGTATGGTGAAAAGATAAAGAAAACGGGTCGGCAAGTC
>PNOO01000072.1 GCA_013824905.1 Syntrophus sp. (in: bacteria)
AAATTTTCATCCTGAAAATGGGGACGCCGGTGAAAATTATCGATATGGCAAGGGATTTGATCCGGCTTTCCGGCCGGGAGCCGGATAAGGACGTGAAGATTACCTTTATAGGCCTGAGGGACGGTGAAAAACTCTACGAGGAATTGATTACCGTAGGGGAAGGGATTGTTCCGACGAAACACGAAAAGATCATGGTCCTTCGCACCGACGGTCAAGTTGCCGTTTCCCCGTCCCTGCGGGAGTGGTCTGCCCTGCTGGATGCGCAGCTCAAGGAGTTGAATGAGGCGGCAGGTCGGTTCGACGCTCCGGCGATCAGACGAAAGCTCCAGGAGATTGTTCCCGAATATACCCCCAGCCTCCCTTCTTCCGAAATTCTCTGATACGGGTCGATAGCCTTGACGGCTTTGTAAAAAGATTGCAGGCAAGGCGCGCGAATCCTGAGGAATGAGGCGTACATAGTCGTACGCCGCAATGACGAAGGGTGAAGCGCAACGCAGCATCCGGACTTTTTACGAAGCCGTCAGCGGTTTCGCCTCATCGATGAGCATGATGGGGATCTCCTCCCTGATCTCGTAAAGCAGACGGCACCGGTCGCAGATGAGGCCGTCTTTAGTCAGGTTCAGATGCACGTCGCCCTTACATTGAGGGCAGGCCAGAATCTCCAATAACTCCTTACTGATTCCCATCCGTTACTCCTTCACGTGTCAGCATTTCCTTCGTTGCCGCAAAAACCTCTTCAACGGCGATCTCCTTCATACAACTTTTTGTTTCGCATTGTTTTCTGAAACAGGGCATGCAGTCCAGTCCGCTGCGGATGATCCGGTGACCGGGACCGTAGGGACCCGTCCGGGCGGGATCGGTCGGCCCGAAGAGGGCGACGACCGGTGTTCCCACTGCCGCGGCCAGATGCATGGGGCCGGTATCGGTTGTGATGACGAGGGCTGCCTCGCTATAGAGAAAGGCCAGTTCCCGGAGGGTCGTCTTCCCACCGAGATTGACGACCTCCGTTTTCATCAGCGCCTTGACCCGGTCGAGCGGCCCGTCCTCGTCTCCTGTCAGGATCACACCGATCCCCAGTTCCCGCCGGATCCGGTCGCAGAGGTCCGCAAACTTTTTATCCTCCCAGAGTTTCGTCTCCCAGAAGGCCACCGGGTTGACGGCCACAAAACGTCCTTTCGATTTTCCTCTCCCGCCTGATTGCGCTCCTTCCCCCCCCTTATCCGCAATATTCAAAATTTCCGCCTGTCCTTGAAGGAGGAACGCCACGCGTCTCCGCTCCTCTTCACCGATGATGAGGGTGAATTCCGGCGCCGCTGCCGGACAGGCGGTCTCACCGTCATTCCGCCCGCCTCTGGAAAGGTAACGGACAAAGTCCAGGTAGCGGTCGACGGCGTGCTTCCCCATCTTTTCGGGGATCTTTTCGTTGTAAAATAGACCGCTCCCCTCCTGGAGGCTGTCGTAGCCCAATTTTCGTTTTCCACCGCTGAAAAGGACAATGACGGCGCTCTTCAAAAGGCCGTGGAAGTCGATGACGAGGTCGTAGTGACGGCCTCGGAGTTCCCGGAGAAATGCATGCATTTCCCTCAGGGGCGCTAGGATCCGTCCCCGGCGGAGATCCTTCATCCAGGTTTTACGGCGGGAGACAAGGATTCGGTTGAGGTCGGGATGACCGGAAAGCAGGTCGGCTGCTGCTTCCTCGACGACCCAGGTGATGTCGGCGTCCGGGTAACATCGCCTCAGGGCGGCGAGCGCCGGCAGGGTGTGGATGACGTCGCCGATCGCGCTGAGCTTGACGAGCAGGATATTCACGGTCTCAAGTTCCTCACGATCCATTCGGCGGCAGCGAGGATATCTTCGGCGATATGGACCGGCCGGAATATCACCGGCTCCTTGTTGGGATGCTCCTTTTCGCCGGGAATCTTCCAACCGGGTTCTTCATCGAGGTTCAGTGCAGCGGCCGACTCGGCGCCGTAACCGGTTCGGACGAGGATCCCTTGCGCCCCGGCTCTGGCCCCCGCCTCAATGTCCTTCAGTGTATCCCCTACCATATAGGAGCGGGCGGGATCAAGATTAAGTTCCGCCGCTGCCTGGAGAATCAACCCCGGTGCGGGTTTTCGGCAGTTGCAGGTCATAAGGTATCGCTCCCGCCCCTCCGTCGGGTGGTGGGGGCAGAAATAGATTCCGTCCAGGAAGGCCCTTTCCGTCCAAAGCATTTTCCGGAGTCGCATATGGACCGCCTCGACGAAGGCCTCGTCGAAGAACCCCCGGGCGACCCCGGACTGGTTGGTCACGACAACCGCCTTCATACCGCTTGCATTGATCAGGCGAATCGCCTCGGCGGCAACGGGGATCAGTTTCAGCTTCTCCAGGCGGTCCATATACCCCGTCTCTTCATTGATCGTTCCGTCGCGGTCCAGGAAGACCGCCGCCTGTCGATGTTCCCCCCCCATCCTTTCTATCCTTTCAAAAGCATCCGTGCCGCGCCATAGACCTCTTCCGCGCCGATCAGATCCATACAGCGAAAATCGGTCGGGCAGATCGGTTTTAAACAGGGGCTGCACGGCACATCCCGGTGGATGACGATACTCTTCTCACCCACGGGGGATGTCGTTACGGGGTTCGTTGAACCAAAGATCGCCACAGTAGGGATTCCCAGCGCCCCAGCAACGTGCATCAATCCGGAGTCGTTCGAGAGGAAGAGGGCGCAGCGGGACATGAGAGCAATTGCCTCTTTCATGCTCGTTTTCCCTGCGATGTCAACCAGGCTATGACGGGCGTTTCGCGCCACCGCTGCGGTACTTTCCTTATCCCCGCCGCTTCCGAACAGAATCACCTGCGCTCCGGTGTCATCGATCAGGCGGTCGGCGACAACGGCGAACCGCTCAGGAAACCACTTCTTCGCCGGCCCATAGGCGGCGCCCGGTGCGAGACCGATCAGAGTGCGTCCTAACCCGATACCGTATTGATTGAATAGCCGTTCCGTCATATCACCGTAATCATCACCAGGGTGCAGTTGAACGCTCCGTTCGATGGGCGTACAGCCGAGCGCCCGGACCATTTCGAGATAGTAGTCGATCTGGTGAACCTGACGGACCGCCCTTGTCCGCTGCACCGAATGGGTGAGCAGGAGACCCCGGCCATCGGAGTTGTAACCGGCGCAAAGCCGGACACCGGCCAGCCGGGCGAGGATTGCAGCCTCGATCGCATTCTGGAGGAGGATGGCGCAGTCGAATGGGTCTTTCCGGAGTTCGGCAGCCAGGCGGAGCTTCCCCATGATACCGGCATGATACCCGGGTTCCTGGAAGACTATGACCTGGTCCACGTCCGGGGAGAGACGGTAGATCTCGGAGACCCAGGGTTTGGCCAGAACGGAGATCTGAGCTCCGGGCCACGTTTTTCGAATGGCGGCGATGGCAGGGAGTGTCATGACGACGTCGCCGATCCAGTTCGTTCCCCGGATCAGCATCCGTTCAATTCCTGCTCCAGGCAGTTTTTTCCCTCCCCTGACCACAATAGGCGCATCCTGCTTAGCCGCCTTCATTTCGTGCTTTACCATTTCTGTCATTTCCGTATTCATTAATATCCAAGACGGGAAAAAATCAACTCTGCAAATGGATCGGCAGGTGTGATCTCCATCCCGATCCTGAGAAGCGAGACCTCTGTCAGGAAATCGGGGAAATCGGCGAGGCGGATGCCGTCCTTCTCCGTTGTGATGATACGATCAGCTCCGGTCTTGGCGGCGAGTCGCCGTAGGGAGTCGAGGTCGGGGCGGCTGTAAGGATGGTGGTCGGGGAAGGTCCGGAAAGAGACGATTTCAGGATTCCACTCGTCCAGGCTCCTCCGGAAAGCCTCCGGCCGGCCGATCCCTGCGAAGGCGCACACCTTCTGTCCTTGAAGAGAGGCCGCCGGGATAAGACGGTCTGTTCCCCCTTCCATGATTCCCAGCGACCGGTGGAATCCCCGGAAGGAAGGCCTTTCAGGGGACTCAGGAAGTGGTTGTTCAGCCCCCCCGTTGCCGCCGCCTGTCCGGATGAGAAGATGGGCTCGACCCAGGGCCTCCGCGGGTTCGCGAAGCGGTCCCCCGGGAAGGAGCCGACCGTTCCCGAAGGGACGAGTCGCGTCGATGAGGACGATATCGAGGTCCCGGTAGAGCGCGCGGTGCTGGAACGCGTCATCCAAGATCAGGACATCTGCGCCGAAATCCCCAATGGCGGCCCGCGCTGTGAGGAGCCGCCTGGGTCCGGTCAGGACCGGGACTCCCGGTACGGAGCGGGCGATCAGGACCGGTTCGTCACCAGCCTCGTGCCACCCCATGAGGATACGGTTTCCATCGGAGACGACATTGACAGGGGCCTTCATGCGTGCGCCGTAGCCCCGGCTCAGGACCGCCGGTCTGTGGCCCTTTTCTCGGAGAAGTTTTGCGAGGAGGATCGCCGTCGGCGTCTTGCCGGTACCGCCTACAGTGATGTTTCCCACGCTGACAACCGGGCAGGGGAGTCTCATCTCTCGGAAGAGACCTCTGTCGTACAGGCCGTTTCTCAAGGCGACGGCTCCCCGATAGGGGAGGGAGAGGAGTCTAAGAAGGGAGCATAGGAAATGGATACGGCTTCCCGTCCGGTCCTCGTCCCAACTCCTTTGCACCGTCTCTTCCAAAGACATTGTCATGTTCCCCTGACAGCAGTTGAAAACTATGAAACGGGATTTAGGGAGGCGCGTTGCCTTTATTTCTCCTGGCTGCTCCTGCCGTTGTCCTTGAATTGCATATGATAGAGGCGGCAGTATTCCCCCTGACAGGCCAGGAGAGCTTCATGCGTTCCTTCCTCGCGGATCTCCCCATTTACCAGGACGATGATCCTGCTGGCATTCCGGATCGTGGAGAGGCGGTGGGCGATAACCAGCGTTGTTCTCCCCTTCATGAGATTCTCCAGGGCTTCCTGAACTTCGATCTCGGCATCCGAATCGAGAGAGGAAGTCGCCTCGTCCAAAATCAGGATCGGGGCGTCCTTAAGGAGGGCGCGGGCGATGGATATCCGCTGCCGTTCGCCTCCGGAGAGTTTAGTCCCCTGTTCGCCGATGAGGGTGTCGTAACCCTGGGGCAGGCGCAGGATAAATCTATGGGCATTGGCCGCCTTGGCTGCGGCGATAATCTCCTCCTCGGTCTTCGCGATGTCGCCATAGGCGATATTGTTCCGTACCTTATCATTGAAGAGGATCGTCTGCTGGGTCACGATGGCGATTTGTCCCCGGAGCGACTCGATGGTGACGTTGCGGATATTCTGGCCGTCGATGAGAATCGCCCCCTCCGTGACGTCGTAGAAGCGGGGGATCAGGTTGACGAGCGTCGTTTTCCCCCCGCCGCTCATCCCCACGAAGGCGACCATCTCGCCCGTCCGGATCGTCAGGTTGATATGCTTGAGGACCGGCGCCTCTTCATAGCCGAAGGTGACGTTGTGAATCTTGATTTCCCTCGTGATCTTTGCAAGGGGAACAGAGTCGGAATGGTTTCGGATCTCCGGGACGAGATCGATAATACTAAAGACCCGCTCGGCGCCGGCGATTCCTTGCTGGATCGTGTTGTTCACGTTCGTCAGCCGCTTGACCGGTTCGTAAAGCATGATGAGCGCCGTCAGAAACGAGAAGAAAGTTCCCGGCGTGGATTGGCCGTGGATGACCTGATAGCCGCCGTAGAAGATGATTGCCGAAATGCCGATCCCTCCTAAGAATTCCATGAAGGGACTGGAGACCGCGTTGATTGAGACCGACTTCAGGTTAAGGCGGAAGAGACGCTCGTTTTCCCCTGCAAAGCGCTTGTTCTCGTATTCCTCCATGCTGAAGGCCTTGACAATCCGGTTCCCCGAAATCGTCTCCTGAAGGAGGGTGGTCAGGCTCCCTAATGTGACCTGGGTTCGCGATGCTATCTGCCTCATCTTCTGACCGAACTTGGCGATGGGATAGATGGCGAGCGGGAAGACGAGCATTGCGATGACGGCTAACTTCCAGTCACGGTAGAAGATAACGAAGACCAGGCAAATGAGCGTGAAGGAGTCCTTCATAAGAGAGGTCACCGCCTCTGAGACGGCTCCCTGGATGAATCCGACATCGTTCGTAATCCGGGACATCAGGGTCCCGGTCGGGTTCTTCGTGAAGAAGGCGAGCGACTGGGTCTGGATCTTCCGATAGAGTGAAGCGCGCAGGTCGGCCACAATCCGTTGACCGATAAAATTCATCAGGACTGTCTGGGCATAGCTGCACGACCCTTTTATAAGGTAGATCCCTACAACGGCGAGAGGGATCCATTGCAACGCTGCGGAGTTCTTCTTCAGAAAGATCTCATCGAGGGTCGGCTTGACGAGAAAGGCAAGTGCGGAAGTGGTTGCCCCGACGACAAGCATGCAGAGCAGGGCGATAGAAAATTTCGCCGTATGCGGTTTCGCCAATTTCAACAGCCGTTTAAAAATGGTCATGACATACTCCCCTCGGCATTCGAGCGAAACATATCACAAGCGATCCTTGCCGTCCGCTCCGATGCTCCCGGAGTTCCTAATTTCCCCCGTATCTCCGCCAGCGCGGCCTTCATCTCCCGTGATTTTCCGCGCCGGACGCTTAGTTCCCTGACCTCTGAAGCGATCCGCTCCGGATTGGCTTCTCCTTGGATCAATTCGGGGACGATAGTCCTCCCGGCGATAATATTCACCAGGCTGATGTGATCCACGTGGACAAACCTGCGGCCGATGGCATAGGAAGAGGAGGAAACCTTGTAGACGACAACCATCGGGGTCTCCAGGAGCGCCGTTTCCAGTGTGGCCGTTCCCGAGGCGACGATTGCGACGTCGGAAACGGCCACGACATCGTAGATCTCGTCCCGGATGACGTTGACCGGGACAGGGAACTGCCGGAGGATATCCCGGACGAATTCAGGATCGAGGGTTCCGGCCAGGGGTAGAATGAACTGGAGAGGGGAGATCTTCTCCATGAGGATCCGGCAGGCTTTGAGCATCTCGGGCAGGAGCCGCTCCACCTCGGACCGGCGGCTCCCGGGGAGAAGTCCTATAGTAATCGCCTCGTCCTTAAGGCCGAAGCGCTTCATCGCTTCCGTCCGCGCATATTTCTTCCTCACTACATCGAGAAGCGGGTGGCCGACGAAGGTGACATTCACACCGGCATCCCGATAAAACTGCTCCTCGAAAGGGAGGATAACGGCCATCCGATCTACGGATTTTCGGATCGTGTCGATTCGCCCCTTTCGCCAGGCCCACACCTGGGGGCTTATATAGTAGAGAACTTTTAATCCGAGCCGACGGGCTGTGCGGGCAAGGGGGAGGTTGAAGTCCGGATAGTCGATGAGGATAACCAGATCGGGTCGTTCATTTCTAAGTGAGATCTTCAGGCGATGCATGATCCGGAGGATCGCGCCTAGCTTGAAGACCACTTCCGTCAGTCCGACCACAGCCGTGTCGGCTGCGTCGGCGAGGAGCGTGACCCCTGCCGCTTTCATCCGCTCCCCCCCCACGCCGTAAAAGGAGAGGTCGGGATCGATCCGCTGCATCTCCCGGATAAGATTTCCACCGTGCAGATCGCCGGAGGCCTCTCCGGCGATGATCATGACCTTCCGCTTACTCACGGTTGGATCCGATCTCCCGCAGGCGAACCACCTGCTAAACAGGCGGCAGACGGGGGAACGGGCAGGGCAGAATCCAATGGGGCGCGGGCCCGGTTCTTTTCGATAACTGCGTTGATGCGGAGGGCCAGCTCCAGAGCAGCGCGGCCGTCCCTGCCGGACACGGGCGATGGCGTCCGACCGGCAACGGCCCGGATGAAGGCGCGGACCTCCGCTTCCAGCGGGTCCTGCATCTGTATTTCCACAGGGTTCTCCTTAATCGTCGTCTGGCCGTCGGCGCCGCTGCTCCTCCCCAGGGAGACCAGTTTTCTCTTCTGATAATCCACCGCATGGTACCCTTCGACGCCGAAGAAACGGATCTTCTGCATGGTCTTTCCTGTGACCCGGCTTGCTGTGATGTTCGCTACGCAGCCGCTCGCGAAGATGAGGCGGGCATTGGCGATGTCCACCTTGTCCGAGAGGACGGACACGCCTACCGCATCGACGGTTTTCACGGGGGATTGAACGAAAT
This sequence comes from Syntrophus sp. (in: bacteria), assembly GCA_013824905.1. Classification (GTDB taxonomy): domain Bacteria; phylum Desulfobacterota; class Syntrophia; order Syntrophales; family UBA5619; genus JAKAFS01. The sequence goes on from PNOO01000072.1 coordinate 8,130, forward strand.
GGAGGAGGATGTCAAGATCGTGGACCATCAGATCGAGGATGACGTCCACGTCTGTGCCGCGTTCGAAAAAGGGGTGAAGGCGGTGGGATTCGATGAACAGAGGCCTTCCTATCACGCTGTGCAGGGCCGCGACAGCCGGATTGAACCGCTCGATAAAGCCGATCTGGAAGACGAGTCCCTTTGCATCGGCCAAGGCGATCAGTTTGTCCGCCTCGTCAAGCGTCACAGAGATCGGCTTTTCTAAAAGGACATCTACGCCTGCCTTCAGAAAGACCGAGGCAACCTCATAATGGGCGCCGGTCGGCACGGCGATCGAAACGGCGTCAATCATTCCTGCGAGCTTCTGGTGATCCGCTACGGCCTCGCAGCCATAGAGATCAGCCGCCTGCCGGGCTCGCTCCGGGACCGAGTCGCAAACCCCGACGATCCGGCACTCCGGTATTTTCTGATATTTCTGCAGGTGATAGCTGCCAAGGTGACCGATGCCCACCACGCCGATTTTAATTTTTTCCATAGAATTCATCAGACCTTTGACCAAGGTAATCGTAATAGGTTATTGATCATCGACTACGGGTAAAAACCATGAACCATGACCTGTCTTTCACCGACATAGCCCGCGTTTCGATTCCCTGATGAAAGCAAGGAACTGCCGGACCTCGGGTAGGTCTTCCACCTCCTGTTCGACCTTTTTGACCGCCGCGGAAAGGAGCATCGAGGACCGGAAAATGATCCGGTAAGCCTTTTTGAGAGCCCGGAGCGTCTCGTCGGTAAACCCCCGCCTTTTGAGGCCGATCACGTTCAGACCAAAGAGCTTGGCAAAGTTGCCGGAAGCCATGACGAAGGGGGGAACGTCCTTGGTGACCGCCGAGGCGCCGCCGATGATGCAGTGGGCGCCGATCCGCGTGAATTGATGGACGCCCGACAGTCCACCGATGATGGCGAAGTCCTCTACGTGGATGTGGCCGGCCAGATTGGCCGCGTTGGCCATGACGATGTGATTCCCCAGCCTGCAGTTATGGGCGACGTGGCAGTAAGCCATCAGCAGATTGTGATTTCCGATGAGGGTGACCCCGATATCGGCTATGGTCGCCCGGTTGATTGTGACATACTCCCGGATCGTGTTGTGGTTCCCGATCACGACCCGCGTCGCCTCGCCGCGGTATTTGAGGTCCTGCGGGGCGCCGCCGAGGGAGGCGAACTGGGAGATACGGCATTCCTCGCCAATGTCGGTATGGCTTTCGATAACCACATGGGGGCCGATGCTCGTGTTTTTTCCGATATGGCAATCGGGACCGATGATGCTGTATGGTCCGACCTCAACCCCTTCGGCAAGCGTCGCGTCCGGGGAGATGATCGCTGTGGGATGGATGTTCATAAAAGTTCCTTCTCTCTTTTTTCTTCCAGCGCCGTTATCCGCCGTTGAAGGGTTGCTAGGGTCTCCCGCAGCGCCGGCAGTTTAGATCGGCAGGCCTCCACCTTCAACCATTCCCGATGCGGCATATGCGGCGCGCCGGCGACTGTCTGACCCGCGGAGACATCCTTGTGGACCCCCGATCCGGCGGCAATCATGACATGATCCCCGATTCGGATATGGCCGACAAGACCCGCCTGACCGCCGATAATGACTCCTTTTCCCAGTTTTGTGCTACCCGAGATACCGACCTGGGCGACCACGATGGAGTATTCCCCGATCACTACGTTATGGGCGATCTGGACGAGATTATCGATTTTTACCCCTCGCTGGATCCAGGTCCTGCCAAGGGCGCCGCGGTCGATGGTCGTATTCGCCCCGACCTCGACGTCATCATCGATCTGGACGTAGCCGATCTGGGGGATCTTCACATTATCCTGTCCGGGTCTGGCAAATCCGAAGCCGTCACTCCCGACGACGA
>PNOO01000073.1 GCA_013824905.1 Syntrophus sp. (in: bacteria)
GCCGGGGCGGGCCTTGGCATACTCGATGAACTCCTTCACCGTTTTTGCCGGGATCGACGGATGGAGAACCAAGGCCGTCGGCGCGTCGACCACCTGGGTGACGGCGACAAAATCGCGGACGGGCTTGACCGGAAACTTTTTGAAAAGCGCCGGATTGATAGCCATCGTGCCGATATTGCCCAGCAGGACATTGTACCCGTCATTGGACGCCCGCGCGGCATATGCAACACCGATATTGCCGGAGGCGCCGCCGCGGTTGTCAACGACTATCTGCTGCCCCAGTTCTTTGCCGAGCAGGGGTGAAATGATCCGCGCGACGATATCCGAAGCGCCACCGGGAGCGAACGGAACGATCAGATTGATCGGCTTCGTCGGGTAATTCTGGGCGCTTGCGGCGCCCGCCATCAGCACAATCAACACTGCCAGCAAAACAAGATGGATCTTTTTCATGGTAATGACTCCTTTCCTTGGTTATGGTTGATATTGTGTTCTGATGTTCCCGCAAACAGCATACGGATGGAACAATCAGAGCCGTCAACCGGTGATGTTGCCGCGCCGTTTGCGCACGGCCGGCGCCGCCATCAGGATCACGATCAGCACCGTGGCGATGACGAATCCGAGACTGATCGGTCTCGTCAGAAAGACCATGGGATCGCCGCGAGAGATCAGCATCGCCCGCCGCAGGTTTTCCTCCATCATCGGTCCCAGTACAAACCCCAGCATCAATGGCGCCGGAGGGCACCCGAGCTTCAGCCAGAGAAAGCCAACCAAGCCGAAGACCGCCGTAAGGTAGATATCGAAGGGGCTGTTGTTGATACTGTAGATGCCGATCGAGGAAAAGACCATGATGGCGGGGAACAGCAGACGATAGGGCACTTTGAGCAGGCTCACCCAGAGGCCGATCAATGGAAGGTTGAGCAGGACGAGCATCAGGTTGCCGATCCACATACTCGCGATCAGACCCCAGAAGAGATCGGGATTCTTGGTCATCACCGTCGGGCCGGGGGCAATGCCGTGAATCATGAGCGCGCCGAGCATCAGCGCCATGGTTCCGCTTGCAGGGATCCCGAGTGTGAGCATCGGGATGAACTTGCATTGCGCATCCGCATTGTTTGCCGATTCGGGTCCCGCGACGCCTTCGATCGCCCCGTGGCCGAACTCTTCCGGGTTCTTCGAGATCTTCTTTTCGACCATATACGACGAAAACGAGGCGATTGCCGGCCCGGTGCCGGGCAAAACCCCGAAGAACGCACCAAGAAGGGTCCCGCGGACGATCGGACCGATGGATCGCTTCATATCCGCCAGGGTCGGAAAGAGGGTCCCGACATTGGAGGTGAAGACCACGCGCTCTTCCATTTCCCCAAGGTTGCTGACGATTTCGCCCACGGCGAAGACCCCGATGGCGACGACCACGAAACCGATCCCGTCCGTCAATTCGATGATGTCGAAGCTGAAGCGCGCCCATCCGGAATCGACGTCGGTTCCCACGCTGCCGAGCAGCAGCCCCAGCGTCACCATCGCGAGTGATTTGACCATATCGCCCTGGGCAAGCACCGCGGCCGCCACCAAACCCATCAGCATCAGCGAAAAGTATTCCGGAGAATTGAACTTGAGGGCCATCTCGGCAATCGGCGGCCCAAATAACGCGATCAGCAGTGTGCAGAAGGTGCCGGCGAAAAAAGAACCCCAGGCGGCGATCGCCAGCGCCACTCCGGCTCGGCCCTGCCGCGCCATCTGGTAGCCGTCGATGCACGTCACCACCGCCGAGGTCTCGCCGGGCAGGTTGACGAGGATGGCGGTAGTCGAGCCGCCGTATTGGGCGCCGTAAAAAATGCCCGCTAGCATGATCAGCGCTGAAACGGCCGGAAGGTTGAACGTGATCGGCATCAGCATCGCGATCGTCGCGAGCGGCCCGATCCCCGGCAATACACCGATCAGGGTGCCCAGCAGACAGCCGATGAAGCAGTAAAGCAGATTCTGCAGTGAGAGCGCGACGCTGAACCCGAAAATCAGGTTCTGAAATATATCCATGCTGGTCTCCTCATCAGAGAATTTTGATCAGTGGGTAAGGCAGTCCGAGGCCCCAGATGAACATAGCCATAGAGAGCGAGGTCAAAAGTACGGTAAGCAGCAGGACCTCGACAAACTTGAACTCTCTGCTTGCAGCCGCCGACCCGAAGATCAGGGCCGCCAGCGCCGGTATGAAGCCTAAAGAGTCCATCAGGACGCCAAACAAAACCATGGCCAAGGGCAGCACGATCAAGGCGCGGATGGACCAGTTGCCTCCGATCTTCTCATTGCTGCGCAGCCCCCTGACCATGACGTAGGCGCCGAAAAGGATGAGTACCCCGCCCAGGACACGCGGGAAGTAGCCGGGTCCCATGCGCAGAGAGTTGCCGAAAGGGTAATTCCGTGCGATGAACATTGCCGAGGCGCCGATCCCGGCGAACATCAGTCCGGCCCAGAAATCCCTGTTGTTACGAAACGCCAGCTTCATCGAGAACTCCTTGTCAATTCAAGCCTGTTTCCACCCTCTCAGCACTACCTTCCCGGAAACTTCTTTTCTGCCTCCTCGGCGTTCGCGACCTTGTTATAATCCTGATTGAGGTCTCCGCTCCCGGCCGGATATTTGACCGTAAAAAAAACGGCCGTACCCCCTACTGCCCGGCTCCGATGCTGGGTGAATCGGGGAATATGAATGAGATCGCCTCGCTCCACAATACAGTCTTCATCCCCTAAAATCATATGGAGTTTTCCTTCCAGGATCAGCGTGAACTGCTCTTCGTTGGGATGCATATGAAGTGGAGGGCCTTCACCGGCAGGTTTCGTTACGATGCCTGCCTTCATGAATTCCCCCGTTACCGTCTGCATGATCATGGCGGGATTCACATCGGGATTTATTTTTTTCATTTCGGCGATATGGTAAATCGGCATTTCACGAACCTCCGGCAGTTTTATGAAACTCTCTACATTCTTTTCCTTCAGGGAGCAGTTGATGATTGTTCGTACTACTCATCAGACCAGCTGTCAAATGTTTTTTGCCGCCACAAAAAAAGAAATATTTACAAAGAAATAGACAGCCATCCCGTCACAGACTTAGCGACGACCACGATAAATTATCTTGACACGTGAGATCTCTCTTCTTATACTCGAGTCTCAAAAAAGTAAAATCCTTTTAAATAAAGTCTTTTGGCAACCAAGCGATGGGGGTGATTTTTAACCGGCTGTTCATAGAAGATCTCAAACCGGACTACTTAAACCAGAAGGAGGCGCAAATGAAAAAGTTTTTGATTTTACTTTCGATCTTGGTGTTTGTCTGTGTTTTTGGTTACGGTAACGCCCTGGCGGCAAACCCCGACAAGATAAAGGTCGGCATTCTGCTTCCACTCACCGGAACGTTTGCGGCGGTGGCTGAGACCCAGAAGGAGGGTGCGCTGCTGGCGGTGGAGGTGATCAACAAGAAGGGCGGCCTCAGCATGCCCTGGGGGAAAGTACAGATAGAGGGCGTTGTCGCCGATGATGAAATGAAACTGGATGTGGGTGTCCGACGTTACCGTTACATGGTTTCCGAAGGGGTCAAGGGTGTGGGCGGTCAGACCTGGGCGCCGCTTGCGAACGCGATCAATGCCGTGGTTTCAAAAGAGCCGATGCCCTATTTCCCCGTTTGCGTCAATGCCAAAGAGTCGTTTTTGAAAGGCAAGCTGGCTGATTCGACCTTTTCTGCCGCATACAGCCCCTGGACGGTCGGATACATGGCAGGGACCGCTGCCGTCAAAACGCTTGGCAAAAAGCGTATTTTCTTCCTGGCCCGTACCGACAGTTGGGGCTGGGACATCCGGGATGGCGTCTACGCAGCCGCCAAGGAATTTGGCGCTGAGATCGTCGGTTATGACGAGGTTTCGGTGGGAACCCCTGACTTCACAACCGTTTTACAGAAAGTCCGGGCAGCCAAGCCGGATGTTTTCATTTCCGCTCAATTTGCCGGAGATGCCATTGCGCTCTTGAAGCAGTGCCACCAGATGGGCCTGAACAAGGAGATGACGATCTTCAACTCCTTCATCACGAACGTGGTCGGCAAAGGCCTCCCCCCGGAGGCTCTGGCGGGCGTCTACGGGATGCATTATTTTTACTACGATCTGAGCGACTTCCCGGATAAGGAAGTGGCAAAAAGCGCCAGGGAGTTCACGGACCTGTATCGGGCGAAATACAACAAGCCTCCCGATGCCTATGCAACCATCGCCTATGTCGCGTTCGGGGAGATGTTCCGGGGGTTCGAGGCTGCCAAATCCTTTGAGCCGACCAAGGTATCTGCAGCGCTGATGGCCAACAAAGGCGAGTTCACCTCGGTCAAAGGCCCTGCCGGATGGCGTCAGGATCATGCGGCAGCATATAAGTACGCCGCCTTCCTGGTCCAGGGGAAAGGTGCCGGAGATCGGAAAAACGAATGGGACCTCTTTAAAGTCCTGGGTTACCAGGGTGGCGAGTCGGTGATGCCGACGCTGAAGTCTCTCGGTTACTAAACCTCTCTCCGCCCCGGTGGACCTCTTTTTCGGTCGCCGGGGCGGACCATCAGAAAAGGGCCGGCCGTGAGTACAGTGAGTGCAGATCTGCGCGCAGAAATCATCAAAGCCGAAGGGGTTACGAAACGTTTCGGCGAATTGATCGCCGTGGACCGGGTCGATTATTTGCTGCATGAAAACGAAGTCGCCGGCATCATTGGATCCAATGGCGCCGGGAAGACCACCTTCTTCAACCTTCTGACGGGATATTACCTTCCCGATGAAGGCAGCATCCAATACAAAGGTCAGGATGTCACCCGAAAGTCGCCCGAGGAAAGGGTCGCCATGGGGATGATGCGGACCTTTCAGTTAACCTCCACGTTCGACAATCTCTCCGTCATTGACAACCTCGTGCTCTCCTTCTTCCGGGCGCACAGAAAATCGTCGCTGCTTCATCTGCTGCTGAACACCTGCAAACGACACCGGAAGGACGAGAAAATCGTCGCCATCCTGGAAACCTTCGAACTTCAGGATGTGGCCGAAAGGCAGGTGAAGAATCTCAGCCTGGGCGAGAAGCGAAGGTTGGAAATCGCGATGGCCATCTTGGCCGAACCGAAGGTTCTGCTGCTGGACGAACCTCTGGCGGGGCTGGCCGATTCCGAGATCAAGGGGGTCCTGGATGTGCTGCGCCGGCATGTGGGCACGCAGACGATCCTGATTGTGGAACATAAGATTTCCCAGGTGGAAGATTTCCTACAGAGGCTCACCGTCATGCACGACGGAAGAATTATTGCGGATGGCGGGTATGAGGAGTGTCTCCGGCATCCGGAGGTTCGCAGGAGCTACTGGCAGATCGAGGTGTCGGAGGATGGAACCGGGGATGCCTGTATACGGGGGGCTCATGGCGATGAATAACGAAGAGATCCTGACCGTCAGAAACCTCAATGTCTCTTATGGTGAAGCGAAGGTTCTGTTTGATATCGATCTGGGCGTCAAACCGGGGCAGGTCGTGGCTTGCGTGGGGCGCAACGGGGCGGGTAAATCCACGCTGCTCAAGAGCATCGCCGGATTTCTGAAACCGCTCTCGGGGTCGATCACCTGTGACGGCGTCGATTTGATCGGCCGGATGTCCTACGATATCGCCAAAATGGGAATCAAGTACATCCCCCAGGACAAAAAGGTCTTTTCCGATCTGACCGTCCGGGAGAATCTGGAACTGGGCAGTTACGCAACCAAGGATTACAACTGGGACCAGGTCACCGACTATTTCCCCAAACTCAAAGAGCTCATGGACCGCAAGGCAGGACATCTGAGCGGCGGGGAGCGTCAGATGCTGATGATCGGCAGGGCCATCCTGGGCAGCCCCAAGGTGCTCTTGATCGATGAACCCACCGAGGGGCTGGCCCCCAGCATCGTCTCCCATTTAAAGACGGTTTTCGGTGAATTGAAAAAGAAATCGTCCCTGGTGATTGTCGAGCAGAACCTGCCCCTGATCTGCGCCATCTCCGACAAGGTTTACGCGATCAAAGAAGGACGCATCATCAAGGAACTTGCGGGGGAATCGGTCAAGGCGAATATCTGCGAACCGTATCTCTAACAGGGTGTTGAAAAACACTCCGTTAGGCAGGCTGTTCAAAAATGCTTAGATGCAAGGCGCGCAAAAACCGAAGAGCCAGGCGTATATGGAAATACGTTGAGCGATGAGGTTTGTAGGGCAACGCAGCAGATGAGCGTTTTTCAACAGCCTGCTAAAGGCATGAAAGAGGGTTTCCGATGATGAATATGTTCAGATGGTGGTGGGGCATACTGTTGGCGTTTCTGCTGCTGGCCGTCTTGAGGGTCTTCCTGCCGCTGCCCTTCTCTAACGAGGTCATCATTTTTTCCATCTACACGATGGGCTGCAGCTTCCTTCTGGGGCGCGCCGGGTTTATCTCATTCGGGCAGCCGGCCTATCTGGCGACAGGGGCCTATGCAACCGCGTTCTATCTCTTTTACTTCGGCACGAACCCCTATATAGGCATCCTGATCGGAATTCTGGCGGGGATTGTCATGTCGCTCATCGTCGGCCCCCTCTTCGTCCGGCTGCGCAGCGATTACTTTGCTTTGGTAAACCTGGCGCTGGCGGTGATCATGTTCTATATGTTGCAGAAAGTCCTCGTGGGTATTACCAAAGGGGACAACGGGCTTTGGTTTTTGACCAACATCGCTTCCACGCCCGTACTGGATCTCTCCAGACCCAACCATTTCTATATCTTCGCTTTTCTTGTGGCCATAGCCGTCTGGGCTTTCTACAAATACCTCAACGACACCCTGTATGGCGCCTGCTGCCTGGCCTCGAAGATCAATGAAGACAAGGTCAAATTTCTCGGATACAGCAATTTCAAAATCCGTCTGACTGCTTTCGTCATCGCCAATACGACGACCGCCCTGGCCGGTTCGTTGTATGCCGTCTATCTCGGCTTTGTGAGCCCGGAAATGACCAGTTCGCACCGGGCTGCCGATCCGGTTGTGGTGACGATTCTCGGAGGCGTTGGAACGCTTTACGGGCCCATCGCCGGGGCGATTGCCTACACCGGCATGAAGGATCTGATCAGCGGACTGATCGGCAACTGGGAGTTGGTCATCGGCTTTCTACTGGTGTTTATCATGCTTGCCGGCGAAAAGGGCATCTGGGGCACATTGGAGCCGCTGCTGAAAAAGTTGCTCTTCAGGAAGAATGCTTTAAAATCAGAATGATAGGGGTGACAATTGGCGATGATGGATACACAGCTGCTGATTTCCGGCGTGATCTTCGGGTTGAGCATCGGTAGCATCTTTTTCCTGATGGCTATCGGGTTGTCTCTCTGTTTCGGCTTGATGCGCATCATCAGCCTGGATCAGTTGCTCTACTATTCCATAGGCGCGTATGTCACCTACTCTATCAGCCTCCTGACGGGCAGCATGTGGCTCGGCGCGCTGGCGGGGATGGTCGTTGCCGGCATCATCAGTTTCGGTGTCGAGCGGTTCATCTTCCTTAGGATCTACGAACGGGATATCGCCTTCACGATGATCGCCTCTTTCGGAGTCCTGATCGGCGGTGTGGGCGTCATTAAGTCGATCTGGGGTGTGATCCCCCGTCCGGTTCCCATTCCGACGCTCACACAGATCAGCATCCTGGGCACGGAAATCCCCGTCTACCGGTTGATTGTCATTGCGATCTCGCTGCTCGTCTACCTCGGCATCTGGCTATTTTTGAACCGGACGATCATCGGGAAGGCGATCCGGGCCGGCATCGAGGATGTGGAACATGTCGAGGGGCTCGGCATCAACATCTACCGCTTGTTCACCACCACCTTCATCATCGCCGGAACGTTGTCCGGGCTGGCCGGGGGGCTGCATGCGCCGCTCATTATGGTCGATCCCCAGATGGGGCTCGAAGTGATGCCGTTCGTATTCATGGTCGTCATCATCGGCGGTCTGGGCAGCATCAAAGGGACGCTGATATCGGCTTTTCTCGTCGGGCAGGTCGTATCGATCGGTTCGCTCATCTACGCCCCGCTCGCACAGATGGCGCCGTTTGCCATCATGCTGCTGATTCTTCTGGTCAAGCCGACCGGTCTATACGGCAGCAAACTGTTGAAACGCTAAAGGTGAGATCGGCATCATCGGACGGGTCATCATCGGAGTTTTCATACACCCCATCATGGTTTACCCTTCGCCTACGATCCGAGCAAGAGTTGCGCATCAATGATCATCCTCGCACTGAACCATAGCGTTGACTTAAGATTAACGGGCGCCATCATCGACCTGAAGAGTCCCCGATGGAACCCTCTTGTGACTGGAGACAAGCAAATTGAAAAACCGAAGCAAAGTACTTGTCATCGACAGCAGCTATGAGTCCTGCGCCGAGGCGGTGACACGCGCTTTTTCCGTTTTTCCCCTGCAAATCAAGGGGAAAAATGTCATCGTCAAAGTCAATGCCCTGCGGGCCTGCAACCCGGATCGCGAGGCCATCGTCACACATCCCGCACTGCTCAAAGCCGTCATCGATCGCCTGGAGACGCTGAAACCGAATCGGATCATCGTCGGCGACTCGGTGGGCACCGAGTCCTACGGAAACTCAAAGCATATCTTTGATGTCACGGGACTAGCCGAAGCTGCCGGGCCTTACTACCGTAATCTTTCTCTCAATCTGCAAATGGTGAATATAGAAAAGCCCTTCAAACGGAAGGTCGCCGTCCCCAAAGATATCCTGGATTCCGATGTGTACATATCACTGCCGAAGATGAAGACCCACGGCCTGACGATGCTCAGCGGGGCAGTGAAAAACAACTTCGGATTGCTGGTCGGTGCGCAAAAGTCCTGGTATCATTACTATTCTGAAAAACCGGAGGTGTTTGCCGAGATATTGATCGAGATGTACCGGCTTAGGCCGCCGGATCTGGTCATCATGGACGGAATCCTCGCTATGGAGGGGTACGGACCCTGTTCGCCGGAGACCCGCCGGGTCAACAAGGTGCTGGCCGCCGCCGATGCGGTTGCACTGGACACCGTGCTGGCCCGTATGGTCGGGTTTGGGACGGATCAGGTGCCGTACCTGCGTATCGCCAGGGATCTGGGAATCGGGCAGACCGATCTGGATGCGATCGAGATTGAAGGCGATGACTCGCCCATAAAAGGATTCAATCGGCCCGTCGTGACGCCGGAATCGACCTACTGTTACCTGTCCGGTGTCGGGGGAGGAAAGACCAGCCGGGCATTTTTTGCCGATCGGGTAAGCCATCGACCGGTTTTTTCAGCGGAAAAGTGTCCCCCCGGGTGTGCGGCATGCGTGGCGGCATGTCCCGTAGACGCTCTGAAGCCAGGCATCCCGCCGACGCTGCTGTCAGAGCAGTGTATGCTTTGCAGTGCCTGCATGGAAGCCTGTACCCACGGTGCCGTTCGGCTGGCGCCGGACGAAACGTTACTTAAGAGACTTAAAGAAGAATCTTGACAGGGCCCCGATCCCGTGAAAGGAAGGCAAATGGAGATAAAGAGAATCGGATTTGTCGGGCTCGGCTTGATGGGGAGTGGAATGGCTAAGAACCTGCTCTCGGCAGGGTTCCCGGTGATCGGGTACGATAGTGATCCAAGTAAAATGGAAGCCCTCGCCGGGGAGGGGGTTCAAAGGGCCGACTCTCCCGAAGGCATTGCGCCGCTCGTGGAGGCCATCCTCCTGTCGCTCCCGAACTCCCGTGTGGTGAATGAAGTCGTCAAGGATTCTCTGAAGCTCTTTGATAGAGAAAGAAAAGGACTCATCCTGATCGACACGACCACCGCCGATCCGGTCATGTCCGAGGAACTGGCCGCCGGACTCAAAGAGACGGGGATCGAGATGCTCGATGCCGCCGTCAGCGGAACGAGTAAAATGTGCGCCGAACGGGAGGCGACGTTCCTGGTGGG
>PNOO01000074.1 GCA_013824905.1 Syntrophus sp. (in: bacteria)
GTTGCCGGAGGAACTGGATATTGCCGTGACGCCGCCGCGGGAGGATCCTCGGGATGTGCTGATCTCAAGGAACAACCGTAAGCTGGAAGAGATGCCCCGTGGGGCGCGCATCGGGACCTGCTCGCTCAGGCGTGGATTCCAGCTTAGGAATCGGATGCCGGACCTGGACATCGTTCCTCTCCGGGGGAACCTGGATACTCGGATTAAAAAGATCGAATCGGAGGATCTGGACGGCGTGATCGTCGCGGCGGCGGGACTCCGGCGGATGGGCTGGGTGGCTAAGGTTTCCCAGTTCATTCCTGAGGAGGTGATGCTTCCCGCCGTCGGGCAAGGGGTTCTCGGGATCGAAACGAGGCGGGACGACGACCGCGTCCGCGCGGCGATCGCCTTCCTCCATGACCCGGTCACCGGGTGCGAGGTCGGCGCCGAGAGGTCTTTTCTAAAGCGTCTGGGCGGCGGCTGCCAACTCCCGATTGCCGCTTTTGCAAAAAAAACCGGGGAAAGCATCCTTCTGAAGGGACTGGTCGGGAGCGTCGACGGACGGGTGATGATCCGCCACGAAGTGAAGGGGCTTGCCGTAGACTTCGAGGCCATGGGAAGGGAACTTGCGGATCACATCCTGACGCAGGGTGGTCGCGGCCTCCTCGATCAGGTCTATCGGGAAGAAAAATAGGGAGGGCGTTACCTTGAATTCGAAGCTCTCGATGCCATAACAATAATGAGGAGCGATTCATGACCGAAAAGGGGAGGGTTTACATTATCGGCGCCGGTCCGGGCGATCCGGGACTGATCACGATCCGAGGGGCAAAGTGCATCAGCGAGGCGGACGTGATCGTCTACGACCATCTGGTCAGTCCGGAGATTCTCCGTCATGCGGGGGAGAATGCCCGTCTGATCTACGCCGGCAAACAGGGAGGAGACCATACCCTTTCCCAAGGGGAAATCAACGCTCTTCTGGTTGCAGAGGCGGGACGGGGGGCGATCGTTGCGAGGCTCAAAGGGGGTGATCCTTTCATCTTCGGCCGGGGAGGCGAGGAGGCGGAGGTCCTCTGCGAGGCAGGAATTCCCTTTGAAATCGTTCCCGGTATCAGTTCTGCAGTCGCCGTTCCCGCTTATGCGGGGATCCCTCTGACTCACCGGAACCATACCATATCGGTGGCGTTTGTCACAGGGCATGAGGACCCGACCAAGGGGAAGAGCGACCTCGATTGGCCTACGCTGGCCGGGATCGGGACGCTCGTCTTTCTTATGGGGGTGAAGAACCTCCCGACGATTACGGAGAACCTGATCCTTCACGGAAAAGACGCGGCGACTCCGGTTGCCCTGATCCGCTGGGGGACGACGCCTAACCAGGAGACGCTGACCGGGACCCTCGGCGATATCGTGCAGAAAGCCGAGGAACGGCGTTTTGCGCCGCCCTCCATCTTCGTCGTCGGCACCGTGGTGGGCTTGAGGGAAACCTTAAACTGGTTTGAGACGAAACCTCTCTTCGGCCGGGGGATCGTCATCACGCGTCCGGAGGCGCAAGCGGAAGAACTGTCCGAACTCCTTGGGCGCAAAGGGGCGCGGGTAATCCCGTTTCCGGTGATCCGGATCGCTCCGCCGGAAAACTGGGAAGAGCTCGACGGGGCGCTCGACCGCCTGGAGTGTTACCGCTGGATCATCTTCACGAGCGCCAACGGCGTGGCCTTTTTCTTCAGGCGTCTTAGGGAGCGGGGACGGGACATCCGGGATCTCAAGGGGATCCGGATCGCCACGATAGGCCCGGCCACGGCCTCGGCGGTTGAAGCGCTGGGAATCCGCGTGGATCTCGTGCCGGAGGAGTTCATCTCCGAGGGGGTGGTCAAGGCCTTTGCCGGGGAGGATCTTCAGGGAAGCCGGGTGCTCCTCCCGCGGGCTGAGGAGGCGCGCGACGTCATCCCCGAAGGCCTTGCCAAGATGGGCGCCACATGCGATATCGCGACGACCTACCGGACCGTCCGTTCGGACCGGACCGCCACTGAGCTCGCGCCTCTTTTCGATAACGAAAAGATCGACGTGATCACCTTTACGAGTCCCTCGACGGTGGCCAACTTCCTCGGGATCATGGGCCCTGATTTTCGTCTCCCTTCCAAGGTCCGGATCGCCTGCATCGGTCCGGTGACGGAAGCGGCGGCTAGGAAAGCGGGTCTTTCCGTGGACATCCTTCAGGAGCGTTACACGATTCCCGGTCTGGTGGATGCGCTCGCGGCCTTTTTTCAACAGGCCATGTAGAGACGAAGTACCTGTATACGCCCGGCGTCGGTGGGCAATCCCGGCGGCTGCGCGAATCGTTCATATGCCCTGTGACGCTGCGCATCCCTTCGTCATTACAGTGTACGGAAAAGGGCTTGAATCCGTCCGGGAGGATCAAAGTTGACGTCTCCTTGTGAATGGAGTAGAAACAGTATCGATAGACCTCATCATTAGGCGCAGATCGGTATGTGTAAAATGAAAGCAAAACAAGGTGTGACATCATGATAGGCATCTCGAAGCTATATTGCGGGGCGGTGGAGCCGGGAGACGTCCTTCGGTACCACAGGGAATCGGGGAAACTTCCTTCGCATCTCCTCCAGTTTTCCAAAGACAAAAAGCCCGTGGTCGTCTGGAATATGTCGCGGCGGTGCAATCTGAAATGCATCCACTGCTATTCCAGTTCCCAGAACCGTGTTTATCCCGACGAACTGACGACGGAAGAGGCGAAGGCGATGATCGCGGACCTTGCCGCCTTCGGCGCCCCGGTGCTGCTGTTTTCCGGCGGCGAGCCCGTCATGCGCCCCGATCTGCCGGAACTTGCGCAGTTTGCCGTGGATCATGGAATGCGGGCCGTCATCTCGACGAACGGGACCCTGATCACCCAGGAAAAGGCAAAGATATTCCGCGAGATCGGCCTTTCCTATGTCGGTGTGAGCCTCGACGGGATGGAGGCGACGCATGACCGCTTCCGGGGCGTCGCCGGGGCCTTTGACGCGGCGATCAAAGGGATCCGGAACTGCCGCGAGATGGGGATCAAGGTCGGCGTCCGCTTCACGATCAATCGCCACAACGTCGCCGATGTTCCGGCGATCTTCGATCTTCTCGAAAAAGAGGACATCCCCCGCTGCTGCTTCTACCACCTCGTTTACTCGGGCCGAGGCTCGAAACTGATCGAGGAAGACCTGTCTCATGCCGAGACAAGGAAACTTCTCGATCTGATCATGGACCGGACCCGGGACCTCTTCACCCGGGGAATTCCGAAGGAGATCCTCACCGTGGACAACCATGCCGACGGCCCTTACGTCTATCTGCGCCTCCTCAAGGAGGACCCGAAGCGGGCGGCGGAGGTCCTGGAGCTCCTCAAGATGAACGAGGGGAACAGCACCGGCCACGGGATCGGCTGCATCAGCTGGGACGGCGAGGTCCACCCCGACCAGTTCTGGAGAGGGATCTCCTTCGGGAACGTCCGGAAGCGCCCCTTCAGCGAGATCTGGACGGACACGACGAACCCCCTGCTGGCGAAGCTCAAGGACAAGCGACCGCATGTGAAGGGAAGATGCGCGACCTGCCGCTGGCTCGATGTCTGCGGGGGTAATTTCCGCGCCCGCTCGGAAGCGGTCACGGGCGACATCTGGTCGCCGGACCCCGCCTGTTACCTGAACGACGCTGAGATCCAAATTAAGGAGGCCCTATGAATTTCCCTGATTACCGGCCGCGGAGGCTGAGGCAAAACGAGAATTTTCGGAGGATGATCCGGGAGACGAAACTCTCCGTGGACAACCTGATCTATCCTCTGTTCGCGGTGCCGGGGGCAAAGGTGAAAAAACCGATCGTCTCGATGCCGGGGATCTTTCAGATGTCGGTCGATCATCTCGTCCGGGAGACGCAGCGGGTGAAGGAGCTGGGGATCCCGGCGGTCCTCCTCTTCGGGATTCCGGATAAGAAGGATGAAATCGCCTCCGGGGCGATGGCGAAAGATGGAATCGTCCAGCAGGCGATCCGGGGGATCAAGGAGAAGGTCCCCGACATCCTCGTCATTACCGACGTCTGCTTATGCGAGTATACGAGTCACGGCCACTGCGGGATGCTGGAAAAGGAGGATGTAGCCAACGACGCCACCCTGGAGGTCCTCGCGGAGACGGCCGTTTCCCATGCGAAGGCGGGGGCGGATATGGTCGCCCCTTCGGCGATGATGGACGGCCAGATCGCCGCACTCCGGGAGGGGCTCGACGAGGCGGGTTTCGACACCCTTCCCATCATGGCCTACTCGGCGAAGTATGCCTCCTGCTTTTACGGTCCTTTCCGGGAGGCGGCGGAAAGCGCCCCTGCGTTCGGCGATCGGCGGGCCTACCAGATGGACCCGGCGAACTCCGATGAGGCGATGCGGGAGATCACTCTTGATGTGACGGAGGGGGCGGATATCATTATGGTCAAACCCGCGCTGGCCTATCTCGACATCATCCGCAGGGCGAAGGAGGAGTTCGACCTGCCGCTTGCCGCCTACAGCGTGAGTGGTGAATTTTCCATGATCAAGGCGGCCGCGCAGATGGGCTGGATCGACGGTGAACGGGCGATGCTGGAGTCCCTGACGGCAATCCGGCGCGCCGGGGCGGATATGATCATCACCTATTTCGCCCCCGACATGGCGAAAATTTTAGAAGAATAGGATGACAAAAAGGTGAAGGGAAAAAAATCGCACATTCTGCCCCACACCCTCAGGATGGTTGCCTGGGAGGTGACCAGGAGCTGTAACCTGGCGTGCGGCCATTGTCGGGCCTCCGCGCTGCGCGGACCTTACGAAGGGGAACTCGGCACGGAAGGGTGCCTGCGGCTTCTTGACCAGATCGCGGCTATCGGGAAACCGGTGATCATCCTTACGGGCGGCGAACCGCTCCTCAGGGCGGATATCTATGACATTGCCGCTTACGGTGACAGGCAGGGGCTCCGGATGGTCCTCGCGACGAACGGGACGTTCGTGACCGAAGCCGTCGCGAAGAAGCTGATCGAGTCGGGCATCCGGCGGGTGAGCATCAGCATCGACGGTCCCGATGCGGGCAGCCACGACCTCTTCCGCGGCGTCCCGGGGGCGTTCGAGCAGGCGCTTGCCGGCATCGCGGCGATGAAAAAGGCGGGGCTGGAGTTCCAGATCAACACGACGATCACCCAGGCAAACCTCGCGCAGATTCGTGAGATCCACGACCTGGCGCATCGTCTTGGCGCCGCGGCGCACCACATCTTTCTTCTCGTTCCGACGGGGCGCGGTAAGGAACTGGCCTCTCAGGAGATCACTCCCTTGGCTTACGAGGAGACGCTGAACTGGTTCTACGAAGAGGGACTCGACTGCGCGATCCAGCTCAAGGCAACCTGCGCCCCCCATTACTACCGGATTTTCCATCAGCGGCAGAAGGAACAGAGTGGAGCAACGGGAAAATCGGCGTCCGTCGGCGCGGCAACCGGGAAACCTTCCCTCCATACCATGACCCGGGGCTGCCTCGGGGGGAGCGCCTTCTGCTTCATTTCTCATACGGGACAGGTCCAGCCTTGCGGATATCTGGAGCTCGACTGCGGTCAGGTCGCCGAGAAGAGTTTTACGGAGATCTGGAACGATTCCAAAATATTCCAGAACATCCGCGATCTCGGCCTTTATGGGGGGAAATGCGGCCGCTGTGAATTCATCCGGGTCTGCGGCGGCTGCCGGGCTCGGGCCTTCGAGACGACGGGGAATTACCTGGCCGAGGAGCCGTACTGTATTTACCGGCCGGGGGAGGGTGAAACGCGGGTTCGAAGTGGAGCGACAGACGAACAGGCGACTTGAAACAGTCTGGAAGGGGAGAGATGAAAATTCGAATACTGGTTGTGATGACGGTTTTTCTTTTGGTTGGCGCGGCGTTTGCTGCGGCACCGGATTTCGGGGGGCTGGATCGAGACGGAAACGGATATCTGGACCCCTCGGAGATCGATGGCGCCGCCCCGGAGATCTTCAAAAACCATGACCGAAACGGGGACGGCTCTCTGGACCGGTCGGAATTTGAGACCGCAGGAGGCTCTCCTGCCCGGTTCGATCAAATCGACGCGGACAAAAACGGCCGGATCGACCTCAACGAATTTCGAGAGGCCGCCCGAAGACGGTTTGAACAGTACGACGCCAACCGCGACGGCCGGATTGACGTTCAGGAATGGAATAGGCGGCAGACCCCCATCGCAAATCCCTTGATTCTTTTCTATTTTTGAGTATGGATGCCATCGACCGGAAGCTGCTCAATCTGATCCAGGAGGACTTTCCCATCACGGCGGCGCCGTTTGCCGAGACGGCAGCCCATCTCGGGATTGGCGAGGCGGAGGTCCTCGATCGGATCGGGAGACTAAAGAAAAAGGGGATCATCCGGCGGATCGGTGCGGTCTTCGATCTTAGGAAATTGGGCTTTGTGAGCACCCTCTGCGCCGCCCGCGTCCCCGAAGAAAAAATGGCGGCATTCGTAAAGACGGTCAATGACTGCCCGGGGGTAACCCACAACTACCGGCGGGAACATGAATACAACGTCTGGTTTACCCTCATCGCCCCCAACGAGGAGGAACTTTCGGCCCAGTTGGCCGGTATCAAATTAAACGCGGGGATCGACGACATCCTGAGCCTCCGCGCCGTCCGGACCTTCAAGATCAATGCCCGCTTCGAGATGTGAGGTGGGAATGAAAAAGCTGGCGGACATCGTCGGGACACGGATCTTTTTTCGACCCTGCGCATCCTCGCTTCGCTCAATGGAAAATTTGGGACAGCGCCCTTATTTTCCTGTGGTAAAATAGGGGCGCTGTCCCCATTTTCCGTAAAGGCGCTCCGCTGCGGTGGCAGGGCGCCCCGAAAAAATCTCCAATGTGTCCCTTACGAAATCCACCAGCTTTTTCAATGAAGGGGAAAATGATTAAGGAAGAGAAGAAGCGCCCCAAACTGGTCCTGGTAGACGGGAGCAACTACCTGTTTCGGGCCTTTTATGCGATCCGGGAGCTCACCAATTCTAAAGGCTTTCCCACGAATGCCATTTACGGCTTCACGACGATGCTGATGAAGCTCCTGCGCGATCAGGCGCCGGATTACATCGCCATCGCCTTCGACGTCAAGGGTCCCACCTTCCGGCATGAGGCCTTTGCCGACTATAAGGCCACGCGCCGCCCCATCCCTGACACCCTCATTCCCCAGATCCCCTATGTCAAGGAAATCGTCCGGGGATTTTCCATCCCCATCATCGAGCAGGCGGGACTGGAGGCCGACGACATCATCGGGACGATCGCCCGGAGACAGGCGGAAGAGGGAATGGACGTCGTCATCGTCTCCGGCGACAAGGACCTGATGCAGCTTGTCTCCGGCAATGTCGTCATGATCGATACGATGAAGGATAAAACCTACGATGTCGCCGCCGTGACGGAGCGCTTCGGTGTCGGGCCGGACAAGGTCGTGGAGATCCTGGGCCTCATGGGGGACGCCTCGGACAACATCCCCGGAGTCCCGGGGATCGGACCGAAAGGGGCGCTCCGCTTGGTCGAGCAGTTCGGGGGCGTCAGGGAGATCCTGGACCACCCTGAGAAGATCCATAATCTGAAGATCCGCGAGGCGATCCTGGCAAACGCCGACCAGGCGAGGCTCAGTCGGGAGCTGGCTCAGATCCGGACGGACGCTGCGTTTGCGTATGACATAGAGGCCTGCCGCCGGCGCGAACCCGATCGGGAGCTGCTCATCTCGCTTTTCAGGGAGTTCGAATTTTCGTCTCTCCTCCAGGAGCTCAAGAACCGCGGGGATAAGACCGTCGGGGACGACCGCATCGTCCGGACGCCGGAGGAACTGGCGTCGCTGATTATCCGTCTGGGCGAGGTCGGGGAATTCTCCCTCGAACCGATCCTTTCCTCTTCTGAGGCGATGCGGGCCTCCCTCGTCGGGCTGGCCGTTTCATCCTTGCCGGGCGAGGGGTTTTATATCCCGATCGCCCATGAGGAGGGAGATCCGCAGCTTTCCGTCGGGACGGTTCTCAAGGCCCTCGGCCCCTTTCTGACCGATCCGGGGATCTGCAAGCACGGACACGATCTGAAGACCGTCATCATCGTCCTTTCCGAAAACGGCATTTCTCCCCGGGGGCTCGGCTGCGACACCATGGTCGCCTCCTACCTCCTTAACCCGGCAAAGCACAGTTTTGAACTTGCCGACACGGTCCTGGACCACCTCGGGCGGCAGGTGTCCGCTGCAAAAGAGGTCGTCGGAAGCGGGATGAAGGCCGTGCTGTTTGCCTCCCTTTCCGTCGAGAAGGCCAAGGACTATGCGTGCCGGCGCGCCGGCGCCGTGATGGCCCTCGTGACGGAGCTTTCGGGCAAGATCGCCGCGTTGGACATGAAGGAACTCCTTGATACGGTCGAAATGCCTCTGGTTGAGGTCCTGGCGGCGATGGAGAGAAAAGGGGTCCTCCTCGACCTCCCGCTCCTGAAGACCATGTCGCTGGAGATCGAACAACTTCTTGCCCTTTCGGAAGAGAAGATTTTTCGGCTCGCCGGAGAGAAATTCAACATCAACTCTCCCAAGCAGCTTCAGGTGATCCTCTTTGACAAAATGGGTCTCCCCCGGGGACGGAAGACCAAGGAGGGTTACTCCACGGACGTTGAGGTCCTCTCCACTCTTGCCCAGAGCCATGAGCTGCCCGCGGAGATCCTGGCTTACAGGGGGATGGCCAAGCTAAAATCGACTTATATTGACGCCCTGCCGGAGCTGGTCCACCCCCGGACGGGGAGGGTCCACACCTCCTATAACCAGACCGTGACGGCGACGGGGAGGCTCTCCAGCAGCAACCCGAACCTCCAGAACATCCCTATCCGGACCCTCGAGGGGAAGCGGATCCGCCAGGCCTTCATCGCGCCTCCAGGCTGGGAAATCGTCTCTGCCGACTATTCCCAGATCGAGCTTAGGGTCCTGGCGCATCTCTCCGGAGACGAATCTCTGATCGAAGCCTTTGCCGCCGGCGAGGATATCCACACCCGGACTGCCTCCGACATCTTCGGGGTCTTTCCCGAGATGGTCAACGGCGAGATGAGGCGGCAGGCGAAGGTGATCAATTTCGGCGTACTGTACGGGATGAGCGCTTTCGGTCTCGCGAAGGAGCTGGGAATCACTCAGAAACTCGCCCAGGCGTACATTGACGGTTATTTTCAGAAGTATGCAAAGGTCCGAAACTATCTCGACGGTCTTCTCGAACAGGCCCGGCGGGACGGTTTCGTGACGACGCTCCTCTTCAGGCGGCGGTATCTGCCGGAGATCATGAGCCCCCAGGCAGCCGTCCGGCAGTTCGCAGAGCGGACGGCGATCAACGCCCCCATTCAGGGTACGGCGGCGGATCTCATCAAGGTCGCGATGGTCCGGATCTCCCGGTGTATTGCGGAAAAAGGCCTCTCGACTGCAATGATCATGCAGGTCCATGACGAGCTTGTCTTTGAGACGCCCGTGGCTGAGAGGGAGGCTTTGATTGCCATTGTCCGTGAGGAGATGGAAGGGGTCCTGAAACTTCGGGTGCCCCTCAGGGTAGAGATCGCCGCGGGGAAAAACTGGGACGAAGCGCACCCCTGAGGATCGCCCTTCACATTTCGCTCCCTGCCCGGTTCCGTGAAAGGGTGAGGTGTTCCCGTAGAGAAGGAAGGTAGAGATTGCGCAAACCCTTTTATGGCTGGGTCATCGTTGCTGTCTCCTTTTTGATCGGTTTTACCGAGTCCGGCGTCTTTCAGAATATCTTATCCATCTTCATGAAGCCGATGGTGGAGGAGTTCGGTTGGACGCGGGCCTCTGTCACCGGGGCGATTGCCTTCGGTTCGGTCTGCGGGGGGCTGCTTTCTCTGGT
>PNOO01000075.1 GCA_013824905.1 Syntrophus sp. (in: bacteria)
GATCTGCAACCTCCCCTTCATTGGAATCTACGGGGCCACGGCGAGCTGCGCCAGGGCCTATGAGCTGACCGAAGAGCAGATCAAGGCGTCCTTCGGATTGGCCATGGTCCAAGGGCAAGGCTACATCCACACCTGGGGTACGGACGCCCATTTCTGGGAATCGGCCACGGTCTGCCGGAACGCGGTCGTGAACGCCATCATGGCAAAAAACGGCGCGACCAGCAATCCCGTCATTGAGAAATGCCTGGATATGCTGACCGGCGGAGACAAAAAGATCGAATTCGGCAAGATGACCGAGGGATTGGGCGCCCCGCCCTTTTACACCAACAACACCTGGATCAAGAAATGGGGCTTTTGCTTTTTTACCCACAACTTCGTCGACGTCCTGGCCGATCTGATGAAAGCAAACAAGGTGAAGTACGAAGATATCAAAGAGGTGGTCATCCATTTCGACGAGCTGCGCAAGGTCGTCGACCGGTCTGAACCGAAGGATGCCGAAGACAGCCGTTTCAGCACCCAGCATACCCTGGCCTACCAGATGATTTACGGCGAGTGCAACCTGAAGACCTGCACCGAGACGGCGGTGAAGGCCCCCCGCGTCGCCGAAGCCCGGAAGAAGGTGAAGGTCGTCTATCACCCCGAATACCCCAAGCGGTACTTCGCGGGAGAGGGCCGCCTGGACCTGATATTGAAGAACGGGAAGACGTTGACGGGAGCGATGGATCAACCCTACGGCGGGCCGAAGTATCCTCTGACGATGGACCAGACCGTGGACATCTACCGTAAATATTGCCGGGGGATCCTCTCGGACGCTCAGATCGAGCGGACAAAGGACATCATCCTCAATATGGAGAACGAGCCCGACCTCAAAGAGCTGTTCGACATATGCACCTTCCGGCATTTGGCAAAATAGATCGGTAAAACATCTCAGCCACTCCCCTCCCCTCGGTATCGGGGGAGGGGGCGCCGTAATGAAAACGACAGAAACACCAACATAAATCGTATACAATCTAACTGGATATTATCATTGTATCCGTCTCTCATTTAATCGGTTCACCAAGCCACCATAAATATGCATCGGGAATATTAATATAAGCTATATAAGTACTTATAAGTAGCAGTGCGCTTTTGAAGACTGTTTTTAACGATAAAAAACGCTTGACATATATTGAAGATTGTATATTCTCCATCGATATTTATTCCGAAATTGTATATTTGTGCACTCATGAAGATCCCCGCACGGCCGCATGGATCTATTGCGGTTGCGGGAAGTCGACGGTAACAAATCAAAACGACGGATTTTCCTCTTTTCGGCAGCCATCGACATTGAGGAGGAGAAAAAATGACCCTGGAAGATCTGTGCGCCTCAATTCGAATGGAGATCGTGAGCCGGAATTTTCCGCCCGGGATGAAACTCTCCGAAAACATACTGTGCAGCCGCTGGAATGTAAGCAGGACTCCTATCCGGGAAGCATTGCGGCACCTGGAATCGGAGGGGTTCATCTCTTCCATCAAGCATAAAGGTTTTGTCGTCACTTCCATATCCATGCATGATGTGGAGCAGATCTACACGATTATGATAACTCTGGATAGCTTGGCGGGCAGGTTGGCCACACCCTTCATTGCCGGTGATTCCCAAAAACTGAAGAGACTCAGAACACTTTGCCGGGATATGCAGGGACTGTGCGAAAAGAAGGATATCGAAGGGTATATGAGAAAAAACCTGGAATTTCACTCCATCATCTTTCGCTCTTCCGAAAATACCTGGATCATAAAGATATTGGAAAACCTCCACTCCCATACGAACCGCTTCATCCTGAAGGCCCTCTATATCCCCCGCAGAATTGAAAAATCGGTGCAGGAGCACATCGAAATTCTCAGATGCATTGAAAAAGGGGATGAGCGGGGAGTCGAGAAGGCGATAGCGGTTCATTTCAGCAGGTCATTGATGGATTTGAAAAATGAAATACACCGGTAGTCTCCGGTTAGATGCAACGATGGTTCGGGAGGCACGTCGTGAATAACAAAAAGCAGCGTCCCGCAGTCCATGGGTTCGTTGTTCCCGCGGGGGACAGGAGGATAACGTGACCAAACAGCGGGTGGGATATTTTGAAGATCTGAATGATCCGGAGGCGCAATGCAGCCGGTGCCGGTTATGCGAGCTGATCTGCGCGTTTCATCACCACCAGGTCGGGAATCCCCGACGCGCAAAGATCAAGGTCGTCTCTTTGGGGAAGGGAGCGGATATCCCGGTCGCCTGCCTGAATTGCACAGACGCGCCCTGCATGAACATCTGTCCGACCGGCGCCCTGTACCGCAAGGAGACGGACGGTATGGTCCTTGTTCATGATGATGTCTGCATCGGTTGTTCCATGTGCGTCAGCGTTTGCCCTGCAGGCGCCGTCACCCTGGATCCGGTGGACGGCACTGCGACAAAATGCGACCTGTGCGGGGGGGAACCCCGCTGTGTTGCCTATTGTCCCGCAAAGGTGCTGCGATTGACCGATTCGGACCTGGTTTCAAGGAAACGGATGAGGACCTATGCACGCTCGCTCGTCGGCGTGCAAGAGGATCGGAATTCAAAATAGATAGAGGTTGTCTCATGGGTCTGTTCCAGGGTGGTTATGCAGGAAAACTCCTTTATGCGGATCTGACCGTCGGATCGGTGCAGGCGAAGCCTCTGGAGAGAGAGTTTGCCTTAAAGTATATCGGGGGAAGAGGGTTCAGTTCCCGGATTTTATATGAAGAGCTACGGTCGGGCGTCGATCCCCTCTCTCCGGAAAACATCCTTATTTTCGCAACAGGACCATTGAGCGGAACCCCGCTGCCCTCCGCCAGCCGCCTGATCGTCGCCGCAAAGTCCCCCATGACCGGGGCTATCGGAGACGCCAGTTCCGGCGGTTACTGGGCGCCGGAATTGAAGTACGCCGGCTTCGACGCCATCATCGTCAAGGGAAGATCCCCAAAGCCCGTCTATCTTTGGGTTGAAGACGGAAAAGCGGAATTACGGCCGGCGGAACATCTCTGGGGCAAGAGGATTCATGAAACCGGCAAATTACTGAAGGAAGAGATCGGGGACGAGGATATTCATATCTGCGCCATCGGCCCCGGAGGGGAGAATCTGGTCCGCTATGCCTGCATCGTGACCGATGAAGAGGGTGTCGGCGCAAGGACGGGGATGGGCGCGGTGATGGGATCGAAGAACCTTAAAGCCGTTGTGGTCCGCGGCTCCCTGGATGTCAAGATCGCCGACCCGCAGCGATTTCAGGAGGTGATTGATGAATACCGCCGGACGCTCGAAGGGGAAGTCTGGACGGAAACCCTCCGCCGGCTGGGAACGCCCAACCTCGTTGCCCACCGCCAGAAACTGGGAATCTGGGGCGCAAGGAATTTTCAGCAGGCGACCATCGAGGGGTGGGAGCAGATCAGCGGCGAGGCCTTCCGGGAGAAGTACCTGGTCAAGGTCATGGGGTGCATGGGATGCATAGTCAGATGCAGGCGCTATTCCGCTATTCTTGACGGATCCTGCACCCCTTTTTATACAAAGGGTCCCGAATATGAAACGATCAACGCATTGGGCGCCAAGCCTTACATTATCGATCCGGCGGTCATTCTTCAGGCCCATTTCCTCTGCGATGATTACGGAATCGATGAACATGGGGCAGCCTCGGCGATCAGCATGGCCATGGAACTCTATGAGCGGGGCATCCTGAAAAAAGAGGACGTGGATGGAGAGGACCTCGTTTTCGGCAACGGGGAGGCCTTTCTTCGTCTCGTCGAAAAAATCGTCTACCGCAAGGGTTTTGGAGACCTGCTGGCCGAGGGGACAAGGATCATGGGGCAGCGTCTCCATGCAGAGTATTATGCCATCCATGTCAAGGGCCAGGAAGTGGACGCCAGCGATCCCCGGAGCATGGTGACCCGCGCCCTGACCTACTGCGTCTCGACAAGAGGCTCCTGTCACCTGCGCGGATTTCCCTACATCGACGAGTTCATCAAACCGGATGAGGGGATGAAGTATTTCGGCACCACGGCGGTCAGCGACGTCAAGGCCCTCGAGGGAAAGGGCAAAATGGTCGCCTGGAGCGAAAACTGGATCACGATAGCAAACCTCATGGGGCTCTGCATCTTCGCCTGGTATCGGTCAAGGACCTTTTCCATGCTCATCAAAAGGGGGCTGGATCTGGTGACGGAAGCCTATGTGGCGGCGACGGGCCTGCCGATGACTCAGGAAAACCTGCTTACGTGCGGCGAGCGGGTCTACAATCTGGAAAAGCTCTTCAACTGCCGTGAAGGCATGGGGCGGGAATCGGATTACCCGCCGCCGAGATTCTTTGACGAAGCGATGCCTGACGGACCCGGCAAAGGCGAACATCTGGACCGCAGGGATTACGAGGGGCTCCTGAACGATTATTATACGGTAAGGGGATGGGATCGGGTGACCGGCCGCCCCACACCGGAAAAACTCACGGAATTGGAACTGGTTGTAATCGAACCATGAAAAGGACCCTTGCCTTCCGCCCGGAGCGCTGCCTGATGTGCCTCTCCTGTGTCCTGGCCTGTCAGTTGAAAGCAGTCGGCGTTGAGGATCCGCGGGATCTTCTTCCCGCGGCAAAAGCACCCCGCAGACTCTCAATGACCTTTGTCGAGGGAACGCCCTGGGCGGAGTGCTGCCGGCACTGCCTCCGGGCTCCCTGTGTCGAGGCCTGCATCAACGGGAGCCTTGTCAGGGATGAAGAGAACTCTGCGGTTCTCCATCATGCGGAAACCTGCGTGGGGTGCGGATCGTGTCAGCTGGCCTGCCCTTTTAACGCCCTCTCGCGTGATGAAAAAAAGGAGTGCATGGTGAAATGCAACCTCTGTCTGGAGGATCAGCCTCCGCAATGCGTTCTGGCGTGTCAGACCGGCGCCCTTGCTTTGAGCCGTGGCGATGGTTATGCGCAGGAGAAAAAGAGGAATTACGCTAAAGAGATGACGGGGGACCGGGGAAATGGCTGATCAGGAAATGATGTCTCCCGCCGCGTGCGGTTACGGTCTTCTCGGACTCTGCTGCGTTTCCTGCCTCAAGGGACCTTGCCGCATAAGTCCTTTCGATGACGCGGGCAGCGCGGGACTCTGCGGGGAGGACCGAGATTGGATCGTCGCCCACAACATCGTACAGCGGGTCGCACTGGAAAGCCTTCCAGCGATGGCGGCTTTCCGGAATGCCCTCGAGAGGGCTTCCTTGCCGGGAAGCCGGATAGAGACGCAGCGGCTCGATGAAATGAAGGATCTGCTGTCGCCGTTCTCCCGGAAAGAGAATGCATCATTGGGCAGACTCTATCCCGAAAAGGCCTTTCCCTCTCTTCATGCCATGGGGTACCCTTCGGGGTCATGGATCGCGGTTCTGCTGGATACGATCACCGAGCACCCTTCCATGACGCGAAGCGCCGAAGCGAACCTGGTCGATGCGCTTCGCCTCTCGGCGATGGCCCTTGGGGCGGAGGCTCTATCGCGGGAGATCTCCAGTTCGACGACGGGAGAGATGGATGTCGCACTGCCGGACTCGCCGTTTCCCCTTCTGCTGCTTATTTCAGATGAAAGCGCTGTTCCGGACGACTCCCGGGAATCCCTGCTCGATGAGATCGAAGCGTCCTGCCGTGACGAGGTGCGGACGTACCGGTTGCCCCATGCCGCCCTGTTGCCCTCATTCGCCCGCCGGGTGTTCGATCAATGGGGGGCCCCCGTATCGATGACCAAGAGTATCGCCGTTGTTGCCTCTTCATCGATCACCTGGGGACTGGGCGCACTTGCCCTGGGGTTCTCTCTCATATCCCTTCCGGGGTATCCCATCCAGGGAAGCTTGCTCGTTGAAAATTATTTGACAGAGGTTCTGAAGAGAAAATTCGGTCATGCCTATCTGTTCATCCCTCCCCGGGAAGATCTCTGCGACCGGATCCTCGGGAGCCTGAAGCCATGAGATATCTTGTCGTCGGCAGCGGACCGGCAGGCATTTGTGCCGCCGAGGAAATCAGGAAAAAGGATCCGGAGAGTCCGATCACCATGGTCACAGCGGACCCGTATCCGGCCTGCTCACCGGTGATGCTCACCTATTGGGTGTCGGGCCGGCATCCCGAAGAGCGCCTTTACTTCAGGGACATCGCATTGTGGGCGAAGGATCATCAAGTGACGCTCCGCTGCGGCGTGAAGGCGACGGCCGTCGACGTTCACCGGCGAGTCGTGACTTTGTCCCCGGGCGAGGAGATCGCGTATGACCGGTTACTTATTGCCACGGGCGCCGCACCCCTGATCCCGCCCATTCCCGGTATCCGCGCCAAGGGGGTATTCGCGTTTCGGACCTTGACCGATGCGGACGGGATACTGACCTCCCGCCGGGACCTGGAGCAGGTCTGCATCATGGGGGGAGGCTTCATCGGAATCAAACTGGCCTGCCACTTAAGGGAACGGGGGCTGAAGGTCCTGGTCATTGAAAAGGAACCGCGACTCGCTTCGCGGATATTCGATCAACGGGCATCCGAGATCGTCAAAGAGCAGCTCTCAATGCACGGTCTGTCGGTCGAGACCGGCGCAGGAATCACGGAAATCGCGAATCGGGACGGGTGGGTTTCCGGGGTCCGTCTAGAGGACGGCAGAATGTTCTCCGCCCAGATCCTGGTTGTCGCTGTGGGTGTGCGGCCGAATGCCCCCTTCCTCGATGCCTCGCTTGCCGCAACCGGAGGAGGGATTCCGGTCGATGAACGAATGGAGACCCCCCTGCCCCATGTTTTCGCAGCAGGTGACGTGGCGACGACACGGGATTCGCTCACCTCCGCACCTTTCAACAATGCCGTCTGGCCCGCCGCCACAAGGCAGGGCAATGTGGCAGGCGCCAACATGGCCGGCGGGCGCCGGACCTATGTTCACAATTTCAGCCTGAACGCTATGAATCTTTACGGTCTGCAGGTGGCATCCGCTGGTCATCCCTGTGAGCGGCAAGAGAACGATATCAGGGTTTTTCAAGAGGAAAGGGGGATGGATTACCGGAAAGTGGTCCTCAAATCCGGGGTCCTGATCGGATTCATCCTGATCGGAGACACCTCCCGGGCCGGCCTTTTCCTCAGCAGGATGAAACGGAGGGACATCGTCACCGATCCCGCGGAACTCTTCGCCGGGAGCAGGTTTTCGGGTTTGCCGCCGTATAGGGGCTTCCGTCATGGGACCCTCTGGCCGCAAACCGCGAACCGTTTTCGTATGTGAACCCTCGTGGATACCGGGGGAGATCGTCGTCAAGACAAGAAAGGAGATTGAGAGGCAATGCGTTATCCTACCGTGTTTCAACCCTGCCGGATCGGGAGCCTCACCCTCAAGAACCGTCTGGCCATGTCCCAGATGACGATGAATTATGCCACGGAAGAGGGCATGGTCACGGATCAATTGATCGCCTATTACACAGAACGGGCGAAGGGCGGGGTGGGGCTGATTTTTGTGGAAGGGACCTCATTCACACCGGAAGGGAGAGGCTATGTCCGGCAGATCGCTCTCGCCTCCCGGAAGCATGTCGATGGATTGAAGAAGCTGACGGACGCCATCCATGGGCTGAAGAATGATACCCGGATCTTTCTGCAGATCCACCATGCCGGCGGGCGGGCTTCTTCGAAAATTACAGGGATTCAACCGGTCGCGCCGTCGGCCGTTCCCGCCTATCCGGGAGCGGAAATGCCGCGGGCATTGACGCGGGAGGAGGTATCCGGCCTGATTGACGCCCATGTCGAAGCGGCAGTCCGGGCCAGGGAGGCGGGATTCGACGGCCTGGATATCCACTGCGCCCACGGCTATCTCGTCCCGTCCTTTTTCTCCCCGATGACGAATCAGCGGACGGATGAGTATGGGGGGGATCTGGCCGGCAGGACCCGATTCCTCACGGAGACCATCCGGGGGATTCGAAAGGAGTTGGGGAAGGGTTTTCCCTTGACGATCAAGATCAGCGGAGACGAATATATCGAAGGGGGATTGGGCATCAACGCAATGATCGCGATCGCCCGACTGGCCGAGGAGGCCGGCATCGACGGCCTGATCGTGTCCGCCGGCACCGTGGGCGGCAAGAAGATCGAGGATCTTAACGAGGCCCATAAGGTAATGCGAACGCTTCCCATGATGACAAAACCGGGCTGCCTGGTTCCGATTGCTGCGGAGTTCAAGAATGCACTGCAAATCCCCGTCATCACGGTGGGCCGGATCAACACCATCGCCCTGGCCGAGGAGATCCTGTCGCAGGGCAAGGCAGATATCACGGCGATCGGGCGCCCCCTTCTCGCCGATCCCGAGCTCCCCCGGAAGGCGGCGGAGGGTCGGGAGGAGGAAACCCGGCCCTGCATCGCCTGCAATGAAGGTTGCTATAAACGGATCCTCGGACAGCTCGATATCTGCTGTTCCGTCAACCCGGCCCTGGGGAGGGAGGCGGATCCCGCTGTCCCGAAGGCGAGTGCGGCCAAACGCATTCTCGTGGTCGGCGCCGGACCCGCGGGGATGGAAGCTGCTTTTCGCGCCCGCGAGCGGGGGCATGACGTCACCCTGATCGATCGGGGCGCCCGGCCGGGCGGACAACTTCTGCTGGCCGCCGTCCCGCCGGGGAGGCAGGAGATCAATCGCTTTACGGACTATCTGACGGGCCGCCTGACGCGGAGCGGTGTGAAGGTCATTCTGAACGAGGAGGTCTCTCCGGCCTTCGTCGAGAGCCTTAAGCCGGATACGGTCATCCTTGCCACGGGGGCACGGCCCTGCATGCTGGCCGTCCCGGGACTCCCGGCGGCTCAAAGAGTGACTGCCTGGGATGCCCTGTCGGGAAAACCGGTTTCGAGCGGCCCCTGGCTCATTGTGGGCGCAGGGCTGGTCGGTTGCGAAACGGCGGACCTCCTCAGCGACCGGGGGGAGAAAGTCACGCTCGTGGAGATTCTTCCTGAGATTGCCTGCGACGCCGACAAGGACACCAAGGCCTATTTCGACATCCGATTTCAGAATAAGGGGGTCAAGGTCTATACCGGCGCAAGCCTGGTCAGGATGGAGGGTCAGACGGCGATCATCCGCCGCGATGATGAGGAGATCAGGATCGAGGCCGAAACGGTCGTTTTCTCCGTAGGGTCGAGGCCGGAGGATGCCCTGTCCGATCAGCTGACCGCAGCGGGGATCGAGGTGATCAAGGCCGGAGACTGCGTGAAGCCCGGAAGGATTCTGGATTCCGTTCGGGAAGGGTTCCTGGCGGGTATTCGCGTATAGAGAAGCAAACGTAACGGCTTCGTAAGAAGTTGCAGATCCATCACGAATGTCATACCGGCGAACCCCGGATCGGTGTCCGGGGCAGGCGCCGGTATCCAGACGTCGTCCCGGCGAAAGCCGGGAACCAGTAGTAGACTGGACCCCGGCCTTCGCCGGGGTGAAGACTTATTACGGGTTCATCAAACGTAACGGCATCACAAACGGAAAGGAGAAATCACCGATGAGTACGAAAGATTGGTCCATTGCTTACTGGCATTATATGCCGGGCGCCTCGAGTCCGATGCAGATGATGAAAGGCGCCATGAAGTGCATGCAGTGCGGGGGGGTGAAGGAGGGCGAAACGGTCCTGATCTCCACCGACACCAATAAACTGAGGATTGCCGAAGCCCTCGGGGGCGCGGCCTATGCAGTGGGGGCAACCCCGATCATCATGATGATCCCGCCCGTCGGCGTCCACGGGGGGCAGTTACCGGAGCCCGTCGTCGCGGCCTTCCGGGAGGCGGATGTCTTCCTGCAGCCCTCCACCTGGTCGCAGACCCACACCCGGGCGCGGGTGGAGGCGATCAAGGCGGGAAAACGCGGCTGCACGATGTGC
>PNOO01000076.1 GCA_013824905.1 Syntrophus sp. (in: bacteria)
AACACGCCTATTACGACATGTCCGATATCACCGAAATCCTCCAGTTCTCACGAAAGACCGAGATCACAAGCGTCGTGCGAATCCCCCGCCTCGACTACGCCTATGTCGCCAAGACGCTGGACATGGGTGCGGAGGGGATCTGGGTGCCTCATCTCGACACGGTTCAACAGGCAAAAGATTTGGTGAGTTTCGGGAAGTATCCCCCCGAGGGGATACGAGGCGCAGCGGTGCCTGTTTTCAGACAGAAGGAGCGCCAGGAATTTAAGCAGGCGGCCGATTACTTCCGTACCGTTAACGACGAGACTTTACTTATCGCACAGATCGAAGGCCGCGAAGCGATCGGCAACGTCGAAGCGATCACTGCCGTACCGGGGATCGATGTGGCGATGATGGGGACACAGGATCTCTCCCTCGATATGGGCTACCCGGGCCAGGAGACCCATCCCGAGATGAAGGCGGCCATCCAGAAGGTGGTCGACGCCTGCCAAAAGAATGGGAAGGCCTCCGGAAACCACATCGCCAACATTGATGAGCTCCGCTACTGGATCGGCAAGGGGATGCGGATGATCACATACTCTTACGAGACCAACCTGATCATCGAAAAGGGCCGGGATGTATTGAAGGTTCTGAAAGCTTAATTAAATGATAGAAGCGCGGTGATTCGATGATCACATTATCCGACAAAGGGGCGTTTGTATTCCGCGGCCGGCTGATCATAGAGAATGCCGATCGGTTAAGCCAGGAGGAGATCAACAAACGCTTGGAGGAGGCCGGTCTTGCGCCTTTGTCCGGACAGAAGATCGCGAAGGAAACGGCCAGGACCCACACCATGGCTCATCAGATCCTTGCCGCACACAACCAATCCGAAGACGGACGCCGACTGAAGATTCGATTCGACTCGCTGGCATCCCACGACATCACCTATGTCGGGATCATCCTGACGGCCAGGGCCGGCGGGATGAAAGAATTTCCCATGCCGTTCGTCCTGACCAACTGCCATAACAGCCTGTGCGCCGTCGGCGGCACGATCAATGAGGACGACCACGTCTTTGGTCTTTCGGCGGCCAGGAAATACGGCGGCATTTTTGTGCCGGCCCATCAGGCGGTCATCCACCAATATGTGCGGGAAATGATGACCCGTTGCGGAGGGATGATCCTGGCTTCGGACAGTCATACCCGCTATGGCGCGCTGGGGATGATGGGCATAGGCGAAGGGGGACCGGAGCTCGTCAAGCAGCTTCTCGAGCGGCCCTATGAGCTCACCAGCCCGGAAGTGGTGGCGGTCTATCTGGACGGCCGACCGGCGCCGGGTGTGGGACCGCAGGATGTGGCTCTTTCCCTCATCCGGGCAGTATTTCGCAGCGGCTTTGTGAAAAACAAGGTCCTGGAGTTCATCGGACCGGGCGTGACCGGCCTCCCGATCGACTTCCGAAACGGTATCGACGTCATGACGACGGAAACCTCCTGCCTGTCTACAATATGGCGGACAGACGAACAGGTGGAGGCCTGGTACAGGATCCACGGACACCGGGAGGATTACCGCCTTCTGGAGCCGGGGGAGGTCTGCTGGTACGACGGCTCCGTTCGTCTGGATCTGAATAAAATTGAACCGATGATCGCCCTGCCGTTCCATCCCAGCAACGCCTGGCCGATCGCGGAGCTGAATCGCAACGCCTTGGATATCCTGCATCAGGTGGAAGCGGAGGGGAAAAAGCAGCTCGAGAATCCGAATGTGGAATTTCGGCTGAGCGACAAGCTGGTCGGAGGAAGGCTCAAGGTGGACCAGGGTGCCGTGGTCGGGTGTGCGGGAGGCACATTCGACAACATCGTTGCCATGGCGGAAATCATGAGCCGGGGATCCATCGGAAACGGAGAGTTCAATCTGAGCGTCTATCCGGCGAGCCAGCCTGTCTTTCTGGAGCTGATCCGGAACCGGTCCATCGAAATACTGATGGACGCCGGCGCGGTCGTCCGGACCGCCTTCTGCGGCCCCTGCTTCGGCGCCGGGGACACCCCGGCCAACAACGGCCTCAGCGTCCGGCATGCCACGCGGAACTTTCCCAATCGGGAAGGATCGAAACCGGCAAACGGCCAGCTGGCCTCGGTCGCCCTGATGGATGCCCGCTCCATCGCCGCTACCGCGCTAAACGGAGGTCTCCTGACTCCGGCGACGGAATTGGACATCCCTACGGCGCAGATGGCGTACGTCTTCGATCCACAGGTCTATGACAAGCGGGTTTACAGGGGCTTCGGAAAACCTCGTCGCGACGATCCGCTGCAATTCGGGCCAAACATCGTCGATTGGCCGAAGATGGAACCGCTCCCGGAAAATCTGCTGCTCAAAGTGGCTTCCGTCATCCATGATCCGGTGACTACCACAGACGAGCTGATCCCCTCCGGCGAGACCTCTTCCTACCGCTCCAATCCGTTGAAGCTGGCCGAATTCACACTGTCCCGGAAAGATCCTTGTTACCTCGGCCGGGCAAAGGCTACCCAGGAACTCGAACGCCGGCGGCTCCTGCTGCTGACTGAAGGAGGGTCTACGGCTGCTTTGCAGGACGCCCTTTCTCCATTCTGGCCAGAGGGAAAATCCACCCCGGAGGAGTTCAGAAATCTGATCCGGGACACAGGTCTGGCCACCGTGATATTTGCGGTTAAACCCGGTGACGGCTCCGCCCGGGAGCAGGCGGCATCCTGCCAGAAGGTCCTCGGAGGGCAGGCGAACATCGCCGTGGAATACGCCACGAAACGGTACCGGAGCAACCTGATCAACTGGGGAATGCTCCCTTTCACGGTCGGGAAGGAATCTGCTGGAGATATAGCCGTAGACGATCTCATTTACATCCCGGGGATTCGCCCGGCCATACTGAGCGGCGCCGAGAATATCCCCGCCTTCGTTATCCGCAAGGGGGAGCGAAAGTCTCTGGAATTAAAACTGGAAGGCCTTTCCCAAGAGGACCGTGAGATCATCCTGGCAGGATCTCTGATCAATTACTACGCCAAGAAATAGGCCATACCCAATCTCGGCGGGCTGCATATCAAACACAAGAGCCGGAATAATCCTTTTCAACTCGTTCCCGACATATCTCCGCGCCGCCGTCACCGGGCCGGCTCTGCGCTGCACGTTGCCGGCTTGCGCCGATTCGCAATCCACTTGCTCAGCACGCAAACGAAGGCGACAAAGAACACCATCACCGCATACTCGACCCACTTAGGCGGGTTCAGCAGGCCGTGGACCCACGGGTCCGTGATCATCATCTCGCCGCCCACCTTGCCCAGTATCCCCGCGCCAAGCCAGAGGATGATCGGATATCGGTTCATCAGCTTGGAGAGGATATTGCTCATGAAGACCACAAAGGGGATCGAGAGCACGAGACCGAACAGCAGCAGGAACAGGTTGCCGTGGCTGGCGGCGCCGACAGCCAGCATGTTGTCGATCCCCATGCTCATGTCTGCAACGATGATGATCCAGACCGCCTGCCAGATGCTGCCGCACTCTTTATCTGCGCACTCATCGTCGGCGCCTTCGCTGAGCAGCTTGACCGCGATCCAGATGATCACCGCACCCCCGACCAGTTTGATGAACTGGATGTTGAGCAGCTGGGCCACCAGAAAAGTGGCGACCACCCGCACGACGACGGCGGCGCCCGCCCCCAGAGCGATACCCCACAGGCGCTGTTTTCCCGGCAGGTTCCGGACCGCCATCGCTATCACTACGGCGTTGTCGCCGGCCAGCACCAGGTCGATCAGAATGATGCTCATCACGGCGACCAGGAATTGCCACGTGAACGCAATATGCCCAAGCCAACCAAAATCGATCATTTCTTCTCCCCATTTCAGTTGTTCATGCTGGCCAATGTACAGTGCCAGCGACCGACGCCCGGCCGCGAGGGCCGGACGTCGGACAGCAGGTTACTTCTTGGCAAGGGCTTCCAGCTTCGATCCGTCGATCTCGACGACCAGCGCGCCGATCGGCTTTCCATCGGAGAGAACTGGAACCGCGATCTGGATCACATAGATCTTGTCCTCCAGTTCCGGTTTACCCTGCCAGAGTTTGCCGGTGGTGAAGGGCACGTCGAACTTCGCGGACCCCTTATGGATGTAACTGCCGGTCTTATCGGTGAAGGCGACCTTCTCTCCCTGGGCGGCATTCAGGAAGGCCGAGACGCAGACCCCTTCGGTCTTGGCGAGCTCAGCCTGAAGAAACTTGCCCGCTTCGTTATTGATAAAGCCTTTAACGACGGCGTCACTCTCGGGCACGGTCTTCCACTTCGCATTGTCCATGCCCGCAATCGGACCCTTCTTGTTCTGGGCAAGAACCGCTTCAACCACGATCGGGCTCGCCGCCCAACCATTGGCGTTCCAGACCTGCCAGGTGATCTTCTCCTGGATATTCTCCATGACCTCGAAGACTGACACAACCTTGTCCGGTTTCTGCAGACCGGCGCACCCTGTCAGCATGACCACTGCCAAAACGATCACTCCCATCACACGTCGCATAATCCCCTCCTTATGTGGCACAAGCCACGTTTAGAAGCGCTGCCCCTTGATCACCCTACACGTCATGGAAAGCGCTTACTTATGAGTAACTCCTTCAAACAGACTCATGATTTACTTTCGATCTCCTCCCGACACAGTTCGACGGCCTTCTTCAGCCTCTGCCGCGCTATCGTGGGAGAAAACAGGGAACGATAATCAAAAAGCCGTTCGGCTTTGGCGATTGATAACTCCCAAGGATCGGCCAAAAATTTTGCCCCTTTCCACTCCCGGGCAGTGATGACTTCAGGGGAAGAGGATGAACCGGTAACCTCCAAGATCATTCGGGCAATATCCTTCCACTCCAGATATATAGTGGCCAGATTGAATATCTGCCCGACGCTCTCCTGCCTGTTCATAGCCAGCAAGAGGGCATGCGTCAGATCATCGTGATCGAGGAAGCTTCCACCTGCACCGTCCGGGACCATCAAGGGCTGTCCTTTCCGTGCCAGCGTGATCATGTCGCGGAGGTGCCTCCCGCCGATATTTTTCCCATAGGACCACCAGAAACGAAAAACGGTGACCGGCAACCCCTTCGTTTTCCAGTATATCAACGCCAGCTTTTCCGCGGTCTGTTTGGCAACGGCATAGAAAGGTTTTCTCGCCTCTTCAACCAGACAGGGGGATTCCTCGGTGATGGGCGCCTGAACCGGCTTGCCGTAGACGACCGCTGTGCTCGCATAAAAGAGACGAGCGACCTTTGCGGCTACGCAGGCATCGAGCAAAACCACATGGCCTTTCAGGTCGCTCTCCAGGAGTTCGACCGGGTCATCCGAAAACGACCAGGCCAGGTGAATGACGGTATCCACACCTCGGAGCGCTTCCGTTACAAGCGGGGAGTCTTCCAGCCTCCCCTGTATCCATTCCAGCTTTTTATCGGCAAGGGGTGCAAACGCTTCGGCATGCCTATCCAGGACCCTTATCCTGTGTCCCTTTTCTAAGAGAGATGAGGTCAGATCCCGGCCGACCGATCCGGCGCCGCCCGTAATCAGGAAATTCATTGTAATCCCGCCCCCAGACTTCTCAGGTCTTCTTGCCGAACATTTTCGCCTTCAATGGGGCGATAACCGGCCAGAAGAAGATGATGAGCGCTGCGGCCATGAGCGGCAATGCCAACGGCAGCGAAAAGAATACCAGCGGGCTGCCGTGCCCGATAATCAGGGCCTGTCTCATGGCCTGTTCCGCCATATCGCCCAAGACCAGGGCCAGCACCATCGGCGCAATGGGATAATCGAGTTTTTTGAACAAATAGCCGAGAACGCCGAACATCAGCATATAATAGACGTCGACCATCCGGTTGTTCACCGCATAGGCCCCAATGGCGCACACATAGATGATAAGAGGCATAAAGATGGCAAACTTGACCCTCAGTATGGATGCAAAGATGGGCGCGAATGCCAAGACAACGAAGAATCCGAGTACGTTGCCCATCCAGCAGCTCGCGATGAAACCCCAGACAAAATCGGCATGCTCCTTAAAAAGCATCGGCCCGGGTTGAAGTCCGAAGATCATCAGCCCGCCCATGATCACCGCCATGGTGGGCGATCCCGGGATTCCCAGGGTGATCATGGGGATGGTGGCCGATGTTCCGGCGGCATGGGCGGCGGCTTCGGGGGCAATGATTCCGGCTGAGGCGCCTTTCCCGAATTCATCGGCGTTTGCACTGGCCTGCTTGGTAAAACCATAGGCCATAAAAGAGGCGGGCGTTGCGCCCCCCGGTTTGAACCCCATCCAGCAGCCGATGAGCGTTCCCATAATGAGGGCCTTCGGATAGTGGGTGATATCCTTCATCCCGTCCCAGATGTCCTTCAAGCCGATCCGCGTCTTTATTCCCTCCACCTTCAGTCCTTCCTCGACGGTGAGAAATATTTCCCCCAACCCGAAGAGTCCGATGACCGCCACAACAAAGTTGAACCCGCCCATGAGGACGACGGTCCCATAAGTCATGCGGAGCTGCCCGCTGACGATATCCATCCCCACTGCCGCCAGGATGAAACCGAACAGGATGGACACCACCGTCTTGAGTGGTGATTTTCCGCCCAGCCCCACAAAGGCGCTGAACGTCAGCATCATGACCGCAAAGACCTCCGCCGGCCCGAACTTCAAGGCAAACTCCGCGAGGATGGGCGCAAAGAAGGTGAGTATAAAAACTCCGAAAATAGCCCCCACGCCATGGGCAAGGAAAGCAAGCACGAGGGCCTTGCCGGGCCTTCCTCCCTTGGCCATGGGGTACCCGTCGAAGGTGGCCGCCACCGCCCAGGGTTCCCCCGGTATGTTAAAGAGAATGGACGTGATGCTTCCCCCATAGAGGGCCCCCCAATAGATCATGGACAAAAGAATGATCCCGGCTGTAGGCTCCATGACGACTACAACGGGGATGAGGATAGCCACGCCGTTGGCGCCGCCCAGACCGGGCAGCACTCCCACGATAATCCCGAGAATGAGACCGACAACGATGATCATGAGGTTGTAAGGCTGAGTCACGACACCGAGACCCATCGCCAGATTGCTTAGGTTTTCCATCATAACGCTCACCCCTATTTATCGGTTTGTCTGCATCGGACCGGTTATCATAACAATTCCGGCTTGTCTCTTAGAACCGCAGCAGATATCCTCCCCACAACCCCGCGGGCAGCGGAATGAGAAAGAGTTTATCAAAAGTGATATAGAGCGACAGCGGTGCGATGATGGCGACGAGGATCGTCGTCACCCACGCTATCTTTCCTACAACGCGCATGTAGAAAGCCAGAAACAGCGCCGCAGCGATGTGGAGACCGACCAATTCAGTAAGCACTACCATTGCCGTTGACGGAATCACGACCCAGAGGATGGACTTTAAGGCCCCCGGCGGCATCAGAGGCCCGCCTGCCCCCTCCTTTTTGTAACGGGAAAGGGCATTGTAAAAGACGATCAGGGAGGATATAATGACACCCACCCCCAAATAAAAGGGGAAGAAACCGGATGCCGGACCGGTCCGTCCCCACATAAAACCGAGTCTCACGGAATCCACGACCACGGTGATACCGACGAGCATAAATAGAAAGGAAACCCATATGTCAGCCTTTCTCATAATTCCCCCTTTTTAAGACTCCTGAATCAAAAGGTAATGACAAGAAAATGGAGCGAGATTCCCCTCTCGCTCCATTTATGTCAGTTCGTCGTCATTTCTTCAGCAAGTCCCCCTTGGCCATGAGGTCTTTGGTGATTTTTTCTTTATCTTCGAGCCATTTGACAAAGTCAGGTCCCGTCGAAAACGCACCCTTCAGCCCCATGTCCGAAATGTACTTCTGCCATTCAGGCGTCTCCGTCACCTTCTTCATCACGGCGACGTAATACTCCTGCTGTTCCTTAGTGATGCCCGGCGCCGCAAATATGCCACGGAGCATCAAATAGCTCATATCCACTCCCGTCGCTTCTTTCATGGTCGGTATGGTATCCCAGAGAGGAAGCTTAATCCTCTCGCTATCGATCGTCGCCAACGGCCGCAGTCTTTTCGCCTTCCAGTGGCTTACCGCCTCCGCGGGGTTGTTCACCGACGAGCTGATGTGCTTGCCCACCAGTTCAACCGCCACGGTCCCCCCCCCCTTGAAGGGGACATAGCCGAACTTTACCCCGAAGACCTGTTCCATCTGGACGGTGATAATCTGGTCCTCCTGGGCGGTTCCGGTTCCCCCCATCATAAACTTGCCCGGTTCTTTCTTCACGGCTTCGATATATTCCTTGGCGGTCTTGTACGGGGATTCCTCATTCACCCACAGATTGAAATAATCCAGCGCCAGACGCGCCACCGGCGTCATATCCCGCCAGTTGAACGGCAGCCCCGTCGACAGCGGTGTCGTAAACAGATTGTCAAGCGTGATAATGATCGTGTGCGGGTCCTTGGCCTTCCCTTTCACATAGAGGAATCCCTCCCCGCCTGCCCCCCCGGATTTGTTGATCACAATGAAAGGCGTCGGCGAGAGTTTATACTTGCTGATGAGCGGCGCAATGAACCGGGCCATCACATCCGCTCCCCCCCCGGATCCAGCCGGGATAATAAATTCGACCGGCCTCGTAGGCTCCCAGGCATTTGCCGTGTCTATTGAAAGACTACCCATCAGCACCAAAGAACATACCATCGCCATCACAATTTTCACTGTCCAAGATATCTTTTTCATACAGTCCCTCCTTTGTTTGAAAAACGTTCCGACATTTCGGCCCAATATCTTGAAGCGCTATAATTTTGCCTTTCTCCGGTGTCAGAATAACACAGGAATGAAGAAATGACACGTTGCCCCCCCTCCTTTCCAGATCTTATGCCATGACCCTCCCCCTCGGCGGGGGAGGGCTTTGCATGAGCTTTTATAAGAGAGTACTACTTTCCTTTCGAAAATACCAACTTCATTTCCTCCCGTACAAATCAGGCACGCTGCTTGGGAGTAGGAATAGGAGCCGCTACCGGCACCCTTTCCTTAACCGTCTTAATCCTCTCATCCACAAAGGCCTGCATCTTGGCGATGTGCTCCGGCTTGAGATGGGCGAAACGGCCCTGATGCTTCATGTACTCGTTGACCGGTTTGTACTTCTTTGGCACGTTTGTATATTTGTACGTGCCGTTTTCCCATTCGAACTGCGACCACATACCCGTCTCCACGGCGAGCCTGGCCATTTCACGCGACAGTTTTTCATCGAACAGCCAACCCTTGGGACAGGGGGCCAACATATGCAGGAAGGTCGGTCCCGGGAAGCTCAGCGCCTTGCGCACCTTGTTCATCAGGTCCAGAGGATGGGCAACCGTGGTGGTGGCCACATATTTTACCGCGGGATGCCCGCCGATCACCAGTTGCGGAACGTCTTTGGGGAAGAGGACCTTGCCCTCGGGAATCTCCTTCCCGGGAGGCGTGAAGGTGGTG
This sequence comes from Syntrophus sp. (in: bacteria), assembly GCA_013824905.1. GTDB lineage: Bacteria > Desulfobacterota > Syntrophia > Syntrophales > UBA5619 > JAKAFS01. Next base: position 9,429 of record PNOO01000076.1, read on the forward strand.
GCGGCGCCGTAAGGCGTCGTCGGTGAGGTCTGGACTCCCGTGTTTGCATACGATTCGTTGTCATAGCAGATGAAGAGCACTTTGTGGTTGCGGTACATCATGCCTGACATGGCCTGAAGACCGATATCCACGGTCCCGCCGTCACCCGCCATGACAATCACATTGGGGAACGGCCCTTTGTGTTTCCCCTTGCGCGCGAGGACCTTGAAGGCCGCCTCGATTCCGGATGCCACCGCCCCGCCGTTGGTGATCTGGGCATGGATCCAGGAACAGGAATAGGGGGTGCAAAGGTAGCTGGCGTTGGCTACGTACATGCAGCCGGTGGGGCCGATGAATATGGTATCCTGACCCGCCGCCTTCGCGACCAGCCGGTAGTTCAACGCAGGA
>PNOO01000077.1 GCA_013824905.1 Syntrophus sp. (in: bacteria)
GGAGATCACGCAGAGATCTAAGACCCTTGGTTGCTTTGGAGAAATGCTTTCATCCCTGCTTTCCGAGCTTGCCCGGGGTCTTGTCCGTGACGGGGAAGGGGCGACAAAGGTCATCGAGATTACTGTCGAAGAGGCGAAAACGCTTCGCGATGCCCGGCGTGTGGCCTATGCCGTCGCAAATTCGAATCTGGTGAAAACGGCCTTTTTCGGCGGCGACCCCAACTGGGGAAGGATCATCTCGGCTGCAGGATCGGTGGGCATCGACCTGCCGGTGGAGCAGGTGCGTCTTTCTTTCGAGGAGGTTCCGATATTTGCAGGCGGGAAAGGGATTTGCGGCCGGGAAGAGGAGCTGGCCGGTATCATGAAACAGGCCGAGATCCGAGTGCGGATCGGACTCGGTATGGGGTGCCGTTCCTGGACGGTCTGCACATCGGATCTTTCCTTTGATTATGTTAAGATCAACGCCCATTATCATACCTGATCCCTGATCCATGACCCATTCACATTCTTTCAGCTTGATTATTTAAAATCTTTATGTTATCAGCCTGCCCAATTCACACATCTCCGGATTGCCGGGTGTTGCTTTTCTTAACAGGAAAAGTTCCCGTCAAGAAGATGGGGATGGCGGAAAAAACAAGGAGGAGTTAAGTATGGCCAATATTTCCATGAAGTTGCTGCTTGAGGCGGGAGTTCACTTTGGTCACCAGACCAACAAGTGGAACCCGAAAATGAAACCCTACATATTCGGCGCCAGAAACGGGATCTATATCATAGATCTCCAACAGACCGTCGGTTTGTTTCAGACGGCCTATCAGTTCATTGTGGATACGGTGGCCGGCGGCGGGGAGATTCTCTTTGTCGGTACAAAAAAGCAATCTCAGGAGTCCGTCCATGAGGAGGCCGGAAGATGCGGTATGCCCTATGTGCATCAGCGCTGGCTGGGGGGGATGCTGACCAATTTCTCGACGATCAAAAAGAGTATCGACCGTTTGAACCATCTTGACCGGATGTTTGCAGATGACAGCATCAAGGCCTTTCCCAAAAAGGAAATCATGGGTCTCCAGAAGGACCGCGAAAAACTGGCCAAGGTCTTGGGCGGGATACGGAACATGAAGGGGGTTCCCAGGGGTCTGTTCATCATCGATCCCAAGCGGGAGCTCATTGCGGTCACCGAAGCGAGACGATTGAAGATCCCTATTGTGGCGATCGTGGACACCAACTGTGATCCGGACTTGATCGATTATATCATTCCTGGAAACGACGACGCTATCCGGGCGATTAAACTCTTTTCCGCCAAGATGGCCGATGCCGTTCTCGATGGAAAGAGACAGTTTGAGGAACGTCTCCAGGCGGAAAGTGACAAGGAAAGCGGCGGCGGCGCGCAGCAGAAAACTGAGAACGGGGAAGCCGATGTCCCGGAAAGTGTGGAAACGAAGGGCGCCGAGCCGGGATTGGAAACACCTCTGAAGGACAGCGATGCATCGGTTGCCGGTCAGGATGATCTAGAGGAGGGACGGTAAATTGAATATTACATCAGCGATGGTGAAGGAATTAAGGGTCAAGACCGGTGCGGGCATGATGGACTGTAAGGAAGCTCTCGCCCACTCTGAGGGCGATTTTGAAAAGGCTATAGATTACCTCAGGAAAAAGGGGATGTCTGCCGCCACAAAGCGCTCTTCCAAAGCGGCAAAGGACGGTGCCATCGCCTCATATATCCACATGGGGGGCAGGATAGGCGTCCTGGTCGAGGTGAACTGCGAAACCGATTTCGTGGCCAAAACCGAGGATTTTCAGGCCCTGGCCAGGGATTTGGCCATGCAAGTCGCCGCATCCAATCCTCTCTATGTCAATGCGGATGAGATTTCCGAGAATGCATTGGAGCGGGAAAAGGAAATCTATCGGAGCCAGTTGCTCGAAGAGAAAAAGCCGGAAAAGATCTGGGAGAAAGTGATCGAGGGCAAACTGAAGAAATATTTCGAGGAAGTGTGTCTGATGGATCAGAAATTCATCAAAAACACAGACATCACCGTAGGGACGCTGGTCAGCAATATGATTGCCAAGACGGGAGAGAATATCATTGTGAGAAGATTTTCCCGGTTCCAATTGGGCGAGGAGCGGAAGTAAACTTCATGGACCAGCCTCAATACAGGCGGGTGCTGCTCAAATTAAGCGGCGAGGCCCTCACAGGAAAGGGCTCTTTTGGCATTGATCCTGGTGTCGTGGATGCGATCGCTTCGGAAATTCGGGATGTCGTCACCCTCGGTGTGCAACTCGGGGTCGTTATCGGTGGCGGAAACATCTTACGCGGAGTAGAGGCTGGCACTCGCGGAATAGACCGAACCACAGCCGATTACATGGGGATGCTTGCGACGGTGATCAATAGCCTCGCTCTGCAAAGTGCATTGGAGCACCTGAATGTGAACACCCGCGTGCAGTCGGCAATCGAAATGAAAGAGGTTGCCGAACCGTTTATCCAGAGGCGGGCGATCCGCCATCTGGATAAGGGGCGGGTAGTGATCTTTGCAGCAGGGACGGGGAATCCCTACTTTACAACCGACACCGCAGCGACCCTCCGCGCCGTCGAGATCAGGGCCGATATTCTGCTCAAGGCGACTAAGGTGGATGGCGTTTATGATCGCGATCCGGTTACGGAAGCCAATGCCGTTATGTATAAAAAAATAAGCTATAACGATGTGTTGACAAAATACCTTAAGGTCATGGATGCAACGGCCATCTCCCTGTGCAGGGATAACGGACTTGCCCTGGTGGTCTTCAATCTTAAGAAACCCGGTAACATCAAGCGGGTCATCTGTGGAGAGGCAGTGGGAACAGTTATCGGAGGGTGAAGCCATGCAGGAGATCATTTTTGAGGAAATGAAGGAGGGTATGGAGAAGGCGATCCTTGCCGTTGAGAAGTCCTTCAGCAAGGTCAGAACCGGAAGGGCTTCTCTCTCCCTTTTGGACGGTATACGAGTCGAGTATTACGGGACATTAACGCCCTTAAATCAAGTCGCATCGCTATCCATTCCTGAAAGCAGACTCATCGTCATCTCTCCCTGGGACAGTTCCGTCCTAGGAGCGATAGAGAAGGCGATTCAAAAATCGGATCTGGGACTGATGCCCAATAACGATGGCAAGCTGATCCGCCTGGCTATTCCCGTTCTGACTGAAGAGAGGCGCAGGGAACTTGTCAAGGTCGTAAGAAAAATGGCGGAAGAGTGCAAGGTCAAGCAGCGTAACATCCGCCGGGATGCTAACGAGCAGCTCAAGGCGCTTAAAAAAGACAATGAAATCTCTGAGGATGAGCTCTATCAATTCCAGGAAGAGGTCCAGAAACTGACCGACCGTTATATTGCAAAGGCCGATGAGATTCTGACAGTCAAGGAGAAGGAAATTATGGAGATCTAGAAGTGGCTCGATCAAACGTTCTGAAAGCGGGGAGCCTGCCAGCTCCCCGTTTTGTTTCGATCTGCCTTGAATTATATCCTTCAATGTGTTACTCGGGACTTGAAGGCAGTTTCCGGCAATCCTATACTCTGTGCGGTTTATGATGAAAGAAATCGACCCGGCAAGGCTTCCACAACATATCGCCATCATCATGGACGGTAATGGCCGCTGGGCCGAGCGGCACGCCATGGGGAGAATACTTGGCCACAGGAAGGGCGCCGATTCAGTGCGTGTGGCGGTCAGGACCTGTCGTCGGATAGGGATAAAGTGTCTTACACTTTATGCTTTTTCAGTGGAGAACTGGCTCCGACCCGAAGCGGAGGTTCGCGCCCTCCTGAGGCTGCTCCAGGAATATCTTGAAAACGAGGTCCAGGGGCTGATGGATCAGGATATCCGCCTGGTCGCCATCGGTAATCTGGAAGCCCTTGGAGAACCGATCCTTGTGAAGCTCAAGGAGGCAGTGGTGAGAACTGCTTCTAATCGGGGGATGATCCTTAATCTGGCCCTGAGTTACGGAGGACGCGATGAGATCGTTCTTGCCGTGAAGCGCATGGTCAGCGACAGTTTGACGGGAAAAATCACATCGAATGAGGTGACCAAAGAACTCTGTGCCAGTTACCTCTACACCGCAGGACTCCCCGATCCGGATTTACTCATCAGGACGGGAGGCGAATACCGGATCAGTAATTTTCTCCTCTGGCAGATGGCGTACACGGAGTTCTATTTTACGGAGATCCTTTGGCCCGATTTCCGGGAAAGGCACATCCTGAAGGCCATCGCCGACTACCAGCAGCGCGAGCGGAGGTTCGGCATGACGAGTGAACAACTGCGGGCGTAAAGGTGATGGGTTGAAAACAACGACCCATAAGCTATAAGGAGAAAAGGGATGAACCCGCACGCGAAGAGATGGGCCACCGGCGTTATTGCTGTACCGATCCTCTTTTTGACCATTGCCTACGGTTCGGAAACGGTTTTTGCTTTGCTGATCATCATTGCCGCCCTTCTTGGGGTGGTGGAATATAACCGGATGGTCTTCGGTTCAGGTCACATACGGGAGAAAATCGAGACGCTGGGGGTCGCCCTGCTGATCCTGATGGCGGCTGCCGCCGGAGAAAGGATCCTCCTTGTGGCCATTCTGAGTTTCGCTGTCATGGCGAGTCTGATGCTCAACCTGCTCCGGATCAGGGAAGAGGGGCTGGACATGATCCGTGTCGGCAAGGTGATCCTGGGGGTGATGTATGTTCCGCTGTTGATGTCCCATTTTATCCTGATCCGGCAGGAGCCTGCGGGGATTCGTTGGATATTTTTTATCCTCGTGCTGGCTTTTTCCGGGGATATTGCCGCCTACTATGTCGGGAAAGGGTTGGGCAGGAGAAAACTGCTTCCCGATGTCAGTCCGGGTAAGACTGTGGAAGGGACGATCGGGCTTGTCGTTGGAAGCATCACGGGCTGTATTCTCTTCAGACAGTTGTTTTTTCCCATGCTGCCGGTGTTGCATACCGTGATCCTGGGTCTGGTAGGAAGTGTCGCGGGACAGCTCGGAGACCTCTGTGAGTCGGCCCTGAAAAGGGCCGCCGGTGTTAAGGATTCTGGTACTCTGCTGCCCGGTCATGGGGGTATTCTGGACAGGTTGGACTGTCTGATGTTTATTGCTCCGTTTGTGTATTATTATCGGGTGCTCAGTCTTCAATGAAAAGGATATCCCTCCTCGGGTCCACCGGATCCATCGGTTGCAGCACGCTTGATGTGATCGGATCATATCCGAAAGAATTTATCGTAACAGCCCTGGCCGCCGGTCGTAATCTTGGGCTCCTGAAAAGCCAGATCGAACGTTTCCGGCCGCGCCTGGCGGCGGTGGTTGACGAGGAGCACGCCTACGAATTACGGCGCCTCCTGAATGCAAACTCAGCGACGGCTGTGTTCTTCGGGCCGGAAGGATACCGGGAGGTAGCGGCAGTCGAAGGGACGGATCTGGTCGTCTCCGCGATGGTCGGGGCGGCAGGTCTCATCCCCACTCTGGATGCAATTGAGGCGGGGAAGACAATCGCGCTGGCCAACAAGGAAACTCTGGTCATGGCGGGCAGCATCGTACTGCAAATGGCGGAAGCGAAAGGAGTGCATGTCATTCCCGTCGACAGCGAGCACAGTGCAATTTTCCAGTGTCTCCAGGGGCACAAGCGCGAAGATGTCCGCCGCATCATCCTGACCGCCTCAGGGGGACCGTTCCTCCATGCTTCAGCTGAAGAGCTAAGGGAGGTCACGCCTGCTCAGGCCCTGCGGCATCCCAATTGGACAATGGGCCGGAAGATCACGATTGATTCGGCGACCATGATGAACAAGGGGCTGGAGGTCATTGAAGCCGGATGGCTCTTCGGCCTTCCCGTAAAAGCTGTCGATGTGCTGATCCATCCCCAGAGCATCGTCCATTCGTTGGTGGAGTACCGGGATGGGAGCATGATTGCCCAGCTCGGCGTACCGGACATGAGGATTCCTATTGCATACGCCCTCGCATTTCCGCACCGTCTTCCCCGGACAGATCCCCCTATGGATCTCCTTAAGGTAGGGCCGCTGGAATTTCTTAAACCCGATCTGGAACGATTTCCCAGTCTGCAACTTGCCTATGATGCTGCGGGGAGAGGCGGGACGATGCCGGCCGTGTTGAACGGGGCGAATGAACGCGCCGTGGAGGCATTTATTGATGAAAAGATCGGCTTTTGCGATATCTGTTTTGTGGTTGAAGAGGTCCTTGACCTTCACGACGTACAACAAGAGCCAACCATTGACGCTATTCTGGCTGCCGACCGATGGGCGAGGGATGAAGCTGGAAAAATCATTAAAGGAATGAAAAATTGATAGGAATCAATATCGTATCAGTCGTTATCTTGCTCGGGGTCCTGATCTTCGTCCATGAACTAGGCCATTTTCTGGTGGCCAAACGGGCAGGAGTCGGGGTCTTGAAATTTTCCCTCGGCTTCGGTCCGCGGATCATCGGTAAAAAAATCGGAGAAACTGAGTATCTTCTCTCTTTGATCCCCCTGGGAGGATATGTCAAGCTTCTCGGAGAATCCCCCGGGGAGGAGTTATCGGCAGAGGAAGAAAAAAGGTCTTTTCTGAAACAGCCGGTCCGGAAGCGGATTGGTATTGTAGCGGCAGGACCAGTCTTTAACCTTCTTCTGGCTATCTTGATTTTCACCATCGTTAATATGATAGGGCTCCCTGTTCTGACCGCGGAAATCGGCGGACTGCAAGATGGTTCCGCCGCCCTGAACGCCGGCCTCAAAACAGGAGACCGAATCATCGCTATTGACGGGGGCGCCGTTACGAAATGGGACGAGATTTCCGAGAAGATAAGCGCGAGCAAGGGTAAACCACTCCTGATTACCATCCAAAGAGACTCTTTGCCCATTTCGCTTACCGTGACTCCTAAACTTGCAAAAACCACAAGCGTTTTCGGAGAAGCTGTGGAAGCATACAAGATCGGTATCAGCCCCGCCGGGATCACGGTTATCGAGAGGAAAAATCCCCTATCGGCTTTCTGGACGGGCCTGCGGCAGACATGGATGATCAGCAGATTGACTGTCGTCAGTGTTGTAAAAATGTTTCAAGGGATCGTATCGCCAAAGAGCCTGGGGGGACCGATCATGATCGCCCAGATCGCCGGATCACAAGTAAAGGAAGGGATCGTTCCCTTCATTCTGTTTATGGCCCTTTTGAGCATTAACCTTGCGATCCTCAACCTCCTGCCGGTTCCAGTTTTGGACGGTGGGCACCTTCTGTTCTATCTGATCGAAGGGGTGACAGGGCATGAAGTGAATCTGCGCTGGCGGGAAATGGCCCAGCAGGTCGGTTTTTTCATCTTGATTCTCCTGATGATTTTTGTGTTCATGATGGATATTGAGAGGTTGAATATCAAAATAATAAATGATTTTATAAAAATGCTCACGGGATAGAAATGCTCACCCTGACTATAGATTGTGCGACACGGACTATTGGGCTGGCTCTTCTCAATGAAGAAGATATCTGTGCCGAGGTCTATCTCAATCTGGGAAGACACCATACGGAAGTCCTGCTTCCGGCACTCGATCAGCTGTTTTTAATTGCAAGGCGCGCACCGGAGGAGGTGGACCTCCTTGCCTGTACTGTCGGCCCCGGTTCGTTTACGGGGCTCAGAATCGGAGTGAGCACGGTCAAAGGACTGGCCTTGGCGATGGCAAGACCGGTTGTCGGGATTTCCACTCTGGAGGCCTTGGCCATGAATGCGATTCCGTGCCGGGGGCTGATCTGTCCGATGCTTGATGCCAGAAAAAATCAGGTTTATACTTGTCTTTACAGGATGGGGTCGGACGGTTTTCCCGAAGCGACGACAACGGAGAAGCTTATCGATATTGCCAGGTTCCTGCATGGTCTGGATCAAGGAGAGGTCGTCTTCCTGGGGGACGGTGCGGTCCGATATGAAAAGCTCATTGGGGAGACCCTGAAGGACCGCGCCGTTATATGCGGCAGAAGTCAGCAGAGGCCGCGGGTATCCGCCGTCGGCCTCATCGGTTTGCACCGGTATCGAATCGGCAGAGTTCTTGATACGCGGACATTTGCGCCAAGTTATCTCCGACTTTCCCAGGCCGAGACAAAGAGTGAGATTTAACCGCTAAGATTACTCGCTGAAGCGACAGAGGTTGATTTCCGACTTTTTAAGGGAGCATCAAAGGTTGACATCGAAAACGGATTACGGTACATTCAAACAAAAGATGGGTGCGGAGGTCGGTATTTGCCGAACGGTATGAATCACAGTAGTTTTATTGTAAAAGAAGGAATCCCCTTCATCATTCCCTTGGGGGTGGCGACGCTGATTGCCTTTTTCTCAGGAATCACTTGGCTAACCGTTCTGTTTGTCCTTTTGACACTCTTCGTCATGTGGTTCTTCCGCAATCCGGAAAGAACCATACCGGACAATCCCATTCAAATTATATCTCCCGCGGACGGAAAGGTGATCCGGATCGAGGAGGTGGCCAGCGAAGAGCCTTCTGGCGGGTCTTTCCTGAAGATCAGCATTTTCATGAATGTGTTCAGTGTTCATGTGAACCGGATTCCTTATTCCGGGGAGGTCCTTGCCATCCGTTACAAGCCGGGCAAGTTCCTGTCTGCCAATCTGGACAAGGCGTCAGCGCTTAACGAGAGGAACAGCGTTATGATCAGAACAGATGATGGACGGGAGATTATGACCGTGCAGATCGCAGGACTGATCGCACGCAGAATCGTCTGCTGGTTGAAAGAGGGTACAAAGGTCAAAAAGGGGGAACGATTCGGTCTGATCCGGTTTGGTTCACGGGTAGAAGTATTTATTCCGCTTGGTTCGACCCTCCTGGTCAAGGAAGGAGATAGGGTCAGGGCCGGAGAGACACCCATAGGAGAATTGACATGAAAAGGGTTCATTCATTAAGAAGAGACCGCATGAAAAAAGGGATTTATGTCCTGCCGAACCTCTTTACCACGGCCAATCTCTTCTGCGGATTCTATTCCGCGATTGCCTCCATGAAGGGAATGTATGAAATTGCGGCCATCGCGATTCTCATCGCGGTTGTACTGGACGGCCTGGACGGCCGGATAGCCCGTATGACGCACACGACAAGCCGATTTGGCGGTGAGTACGACTCGTTGTGCGATCTGGTCACTTTCGGCGTGGCGCCGAGTCTTCTGGTCTACAACTGGTCGCTTCTGGCTTTCGGGAAGTGGGGATGGCTGGGGGCGTTTCTTTTTTGTGTCTGCGGCGCGCTTCGTCTGGCAAGATTTAACGTCCAGATCGGGGTGATGGACAGCCGGGTTTTTAACGGTCTTCCCATTCCGGGTGGCGCAGCGGCCGTGGCAACGGGGGTTCTTCTTTTTTACTATTTGGGAGGGGAGGGCCGCTTTTCGGATCTGTCGGTGATGATCTGTGTCATCGCACTCTCCCTGTTTATGGTCAGCAGCATCAAATACTACAGTTTCAAGGACCTCAATTTTTTTTCTCGTAAACCGTTCATGTCCTTTGTGCTGATTGTGTTGATTCTGGTGATTGTCGTAGCTGAACCTGAGATCATGATGTTCACGTTTGCCTTCGGCTACAGTCTTTCGGGACCGGTGTGGGCCCTCTACACGCTCGTTCGCAAGCTAATGAAGGACATCAGGACAAAAAGGACACAATGCCAGGGGAACCTGCTTTAAGCCCGACTACCTGAGAGTCCAAGCCAATTCTGGAAGATCAAAATAAATGCTGAGTGGGGATTATTGTATGAAAAATTATCATGTTGCTGTTGTAGGTGCCACTGGAGCCGTGGGCAATGAGATGATCA
>PNOO01000078.1 GCA_013824905.1 Syntrophus sp. (in: bacteria)
ATAAGGATGCATGTTAATCCCCAGAAAATACCAATCCATAGCAGTAGCTGCCGTTTTGTTGATCATATCCCTGATCATCCTTTCCTACAGCGCGGTACGACTGTCCGAAACCGGCCTCCTGCGGAAAATGGTCCTGGAAACGGCTGCGCCTATCGAAGATGTGATCAATATCTCGCTCAAGAGCCTGCATGATGTCTGGAAGCGGTATCTCTTTCTCGTCGGTCTGGAAGATGAAAACCGGCGACTCCAACACGAGAACGCTGTCCTGAATGAAAAGATCAACCGTTACAGGGAAGGATACCTGGAGGGAATTCGTCTCCAGAAGCTACTCAATATTAAGGATGGCTTTAAATATCAGGCAGTGGTCGCCAGGGTGATCGACAACGACCGCACGACCTTGTTCAAAACGCTTCTTATTAATAAAGGAACTGCTGAAGGCCTGCGGGTCGGTCTTCCGGTGCTGGCCGATCAGGGGGTGGTGGGAAGGATCATCGAAACCTCCTGGCACGCCTCGCGCGTCCTGCTCATGATCGATGAAAACAGTAACATCGATGCCTTGATCCAGCGAAGTCGCGCCCAGGGGATCCTCCAGGGCGCCGGCCCCGCGGGATGCAATCTGAAATATATCTCCCGAGTGGAGGATATCCAGGCAGGCGATGTGGTGCTCACTTCGGGACTCGCAGGGGTGTTTCCCAAGGGATTGCTCCTCGGCGTCGTTACCGGCGCCTCCCGCCGGGAAGGGGGGCTCTTTCAAAAGATCGATGTGTCGCCTGCGGTCGATTTCAGCAAATTGGAGGATGTCTTGGCCTTGATCTTTGATGCGGGGGGCAAACCATGATCTATTACCTCCTCCTGCCAATACTGCTGCTTTTGTTGGTGATCATTCAGAGCACGATCCTGGACATCTTTGCTCTGAGATGGATCGGCCTGGAAATTTCTTTGATCGTTGTGATCTATGCCGGATTCCGTCTCGATGCGGTCCGGGGAGGCCTCCTTTCTCTTTTGCTCGGTTTCTTTCTGGATTGCCTGACCAGTGCGATTTTCGGCCTCTATACTTTTCTCTATACCGCCATCTTCTATTTCTCCATGATCGTTGCCGGCAAGGTCTACGCGGAAAAACCTGTATTTATCGCTTCCTTTACAGGACTCTGCACGCTTCTGGAAGGCTTGGCGATCGTCCTGCTCTATCGCTTCTTCTTCGCTGCCGATATCTTCTATGCGATCCCGAAGATCTTCATCCCGCAGGCTGTCGTGTTGGGACTCCTGAGCCCCCTTTTTTTCCGCCTTTTTCAACGTTTCGAGGTTTTTCTGCATGCAAGAGATACACGACCGGCTCGACAGGTACGAGCCAGGTCAGTTCAAGAATAAATTCAAAATACTGTTCGTCATCGTCTCGATCGCTTTGACCCTCATCGTGATGAGGCTGTGGTATCTGCAAGTGATCAAGGGGAACGAGCTGCGGCAGCGCTCCGAAAACAACAGCGTCCGCCTGCGGAAGATCAAATCGATGCGGGGTCTGGTCTTGGATACCGGAAGACAGGTCCTGGTGGACAATCAACCCTCCTTCGACCTCGTCTTCGTCCCCAACCGGACAAGAGACGCCAATACAATCATCGAAAAGATCAGAACCCTTTACGTCAAGCGCTCCCTGACGCTTTCTTCCCTCAGTTCTTTTACGGGCAAGGTAAAACCCCTGGTGCCCGTCACCATTGAGCGGAACATCAGCATGGAAAAACTCGCCGTCGTCGAGACCCATGCCCTCGAACTCCCCGGCGTGGTCGTAGAGGTGACGCCCGTCCGCCAATACCTCAATGGGAAGATGACCGCGCAGGTCATAGGATTCACGGGAGAGGTCAGCCGGGAGGAACTGGATTATGACATTTCAGACCTGCTGACACCGGGCGACATCATTGGCAAGTTCGGCATCGAAAAATTCCTCGACGCACACCTCCGTGGAAAAAACGGCGCCGAGCAGGTTGAGGTCAATGTGGCAGGTAAAGCGGTCCGCTCCCTGGGGAGGATCCAGTCAGAGCCGGGAGACAATGTCGTTTTGAGCATCGATTTGGCGCTCCAGGAGGAGGCATGGAAGGCACTTGGAGACAGGCCGGGTGCAGTCGTGGTCTTGGACCCCCGTAACGGCGCCGTCCTCGCTCTGGTGAGTTCACCGTCCTTCGATCCGAACCTTTTTAACGGCGGCATCTCCTCCGACGACTGGGAAAAATTGACCGGGAACCGCCGGCATCCGATGGAAAACAGATCGATCTCCGGACAGTACCCCCCCGGATCCACCTACAAACCCATCATCGCAGCAGCCGCCCTTGAAGAGGGGCTGATCACCCCGGAGACAACCTTTTACTGCAACGGAACATTCGAGTTGGGTAATCGGATCTTTCGCTGCTGGAATGCGAAAGGTCACGGACACATCAGCCTCCACCGCGCTATCGTAGAGTCCTGTGATGTCTATTTCTATAATCTGGGCAAGCTGCTCGGCGTCGATAAAATTGCCGCTTACGCCCAAGCATTCGGCCTCGGCGCCCCCCTGGGCATCGACCTCACCCGGGAGAAGGGAGGCCTGATCCCCACAAAACAATGGAAACTTTCCCGCATGAAGGAGCCTTGGCAGCAGGGAGAAACCATCTCCATCTCCATCGGCCAGGGATTCAACCTCGTCACGCCGCTCCAGCTCGCCAACATCTATGCCACCTTGGGCAACGGCGGCACATTGTACCGGCCGCGGCTCGTAAAACAGCTTGAATCTTCCAGCGGACTTGTCGTAAAAGAATACGAAACAGAAAAATTGGGCGTCCTGCCGTTGAGTCCGCAAACCGTCCAGATCATCAACAAGGCCTTGTGGGGGGTGGTGAATGAAAAAGGGGGAACAGGCTATATTCTGAAGAGGAAAGAGGCGGATGTCGCCGGAAAGACGGGCACCTCCCAGGTGATCGGACTTCCTCAAGATGCAAAGGCCAGAAAGGCGAAGCGTGTGTCGGCCGATTTCCAAGACCACGCACTGTTTGCCTGCTTTGCGCCTTATGGAAACCCGGAAATTGCGGTGGCCGTCATTCTGGAAAACGCCGGCCACGGAGGTACCGCAGCCGCCCCGGTAGCAAGAAAGATCATCGATGCCTACTTTGCCCGGAAGCATACGATTCAATCCCGTCTGCAGGGGATTGCCGACGACGAGGGGGGGACAAGAAAGCCATGATTAAACTTGACCGCCGTCTGATCCTCAATTTTGACTGGACCCTGTTCATTCTCATTATACTGCTGAGCGGCATCGGTCTGCTCAACATCTACAGCGCCGGTTTCAGTCTCACAGATTTTCACCGGACGCCGCTCTATGTCAAGCAGATCCAATGGATCCTTATCGGCGTCGCCGGGATGGCCTGTGCCTTTTTTATGGATTACCGCTTCATTGCCCGACATGCGTATATCATTTACGGCATCTCCATCCTCCTTCTGCTTGTCGTTTTTACGGCCGGTTATACGACGCGGGGATCCCAACGGTGGGTCGCCATCGGCGGCTTCACATTCCAGCCGTCGGAGCTCGTCAAGCTGACGATCATCCTGGCGCTTGCCAAATACTTCGACCGTCACCAACTCGGCAGGAACTGTCGCCTCCGTGATCTGTTCCCCCCCTTCCTGATCGTTATACTCCCATTTCTGTTCATTCTGAAGCAGCCTGATCTCGGTACCGGGCTCATTCTCCTCATCCTGTTTCTATCGATCATTTTTTTTGTCGGTCTGGACTGGAAATCGCTCCTCATCGCCGCCGTCAGCGGCGTCATTCTGGCGCCCATCAGTTGGCATCTTTTAAAAGATTACCAGAAGGGACGGATACTGACCTTCTTCAACCCGGAAAGGGATCCCCTGGGTTCGGGCTACCACATCATTCAGTCGATGATCGCAGTGGGGTCGGGGGGACTCTTGGGAAAAGGATTCCTGAAAGGTTCTCAGACTCAGCTCAAGTTCCTGCCCGAACAGCAAACAGATTTTATCTTCTCCGTCTTTGCTGAGGAGTGGGGCTTCATAGGCGGGTTGATCCTGATGATCATGTTCCTGTTGCTGATCCTCTGGGGACTGAAGATCAGCATCCATTCCAAAGACTATCTGGGGGCCATTGTCGCCTTCGGCATCACCTCATTGATCTTCTGGGAAGTTTTCATCAACATCGGCATGGTCCTGGGGATACTGCCCGTAGTGGGCATTCCTCTGCCGTTTCTCAGCTATGGAGGATCGGCGATGGTGGTCCTGATGACTGCCGTCGGCCTGCTGATGAATATCAGCGTACGAAGGTTCATTCTTCAATCATAATCAACAGCCATTTCGGGAGGCGTAAAATGCTGGGACTAAAGAGAAAAGAGGAGGAAGAGGTTAGGGCCTTTCTGGGTAAAGGCGCAGAATTCTGTGGAAAGCTTATGTTCAACGGCTCGGTCCGTATCGACGGCGACTTCAAGGGCGATATTTTCGGTAACGGCACTCTGGTGATAGGCGAGGGTGCCGTGATAGAAGCCGATATCCACGTGGACAGCGTCCTTGTCAGCGGTGAGGTGCGTGGGAAAATCGACGTCAAGAAGGGCCTCAAGATTTATTCAACGGGAAAACTGCTCGGCGATGTGAACGCCCTCTCCTTTGCCATCGAAGAAGGTGCTTTCTTCGAGGGGACCTGCCACATGACCCGCAGTGAAGCCGAGGTCCATCCCTTACCCCTGGAGCGGGCGTCGTTCGCGGATAAGCGATGACAAGCCAGGGGTGGCGGTGGTTTAACTATCAATAATCAATACAACTTCCCCGCAAGGCTCGCAGGGGAAAATATGAGGGGAGGTCGTCTTTTTCCTTGACAGCCGTCTCAGAATAGTACAGATACTGACCGCAGTTTTTGTTTCGGACTCCAATGTCGAAAGCGCTTGTCATATCGGGCCATTGCTTTCACACTTGCAGTCGGCCGGATTGCAGTTCTGTCGGCTTCCAATAGGGGATTTCGGAGATTTTTGGTGGACGCAGACGGGAGGAAAAACGATCAACGCGTATGTCTGATGAACCGAGCTCGCCAGAGACATTTTTTAGTGAATAAATCGTTCGCTATCAGCAGCCGGGGTAACGTCTTCCGTTACATCTGGCTTTTTTATAATACACATCGTGAGAGGTGACGGGCAGTGGTCAGTCTCGATTATTCACTGGGAATCCAGATCGTTAACTTTATCATTCTGATATTTATCCTGAATCGTCTTCTATATAAACCGCTCCTCAGCATGATCGACAAGCGGAGGCAGCGGTTTGCGGAGTCGGAAGCCGAGATCAGGCGCCTCCAAGGGACAGTGGAACAGAAGATGGCGGCTTACGATGAGAAACTCCGCCAAGCCAAGACAACCGCCATTGAACAGAAAAACGAGATCATCCGTCAGGGCGCCGAAGAGGCCAAAGGGATCATTGATGTCGTCCGCGCTGAGATCCCCGGGCTGATGGAACAGTTCCAGGTCCGTATGGCAGGGGAAATCGACGCGGCCAAAAGGACACTGAGCAGTCAGTCTCAGAAGCTATCCGTTGAGATTGCGGAAAAAGTCCTGGGCAGGGGTCTCCGATGAGAGAGACGTCCGGACCCGGCCGTTCCGGGCATCATGAAGGACTGCGGCTAAAAGGGCTGGGAACCAGTCGCAAGATTCTTCTTTACCTGATCCCCTGCCTCGCGACCTGTCTCTTCCGGCTGACGACGGTCTATGCGTCAGGAGGAGGCGAAACGGGAGGCCCTGATGGCCCAAACTGGATGAATTTTTTCTGGAGATCGGTCAACTTCATTGTCATGGCCGGCGTCATTTACTGGCTTCTGGCAAAAAAGGCGAAGGAGTTCTTCACCGGACGGCATAGAGAGATCCGGACCGCCTTGGCCGAAGCCGCAACTGCCCGCGAGGCGGCGGAAAAGAAGTTCCAAGAATACTCCGCAAAGCTCGAAAAGGCGACGGGAGAAATTGAGCAGATCAGTGAAATGATCAGATCTCAGGGGCTTTCCGAAAAGGAGCGGATTATCACAGAAGCAAAAAAAGCAGGGGAAAAGATGAAGGAAGACACACAGACGCGGATTGACCAGGAGTTCAAGAAGGCATCTCAACAGCTCCGAAGCGAGACTGTACGCCTCTCCACACAGATGGCCGAAGAGCTCTTGAGGAAACATATCCAGTCAACAGATCATGATGCCATGGTCGAGGACTATATAGCGAAGGTGGTGACCAAGAATTGATCAGCAGCAATATCGCCAAACGTTACGCCCGTGCGTTTTTTAAAATCGCCGGTGAAGAGCAGCGTTACGAAGATTACACTCAGGAGCTGTGCCGTTTTTCCACCTTATTGAAGGAAAACAAAAATCTGAGCGAGTTTCTGGCCAATCCGGTCTTCGATCAACCCGACAAGAAAGCGGTTGTAGAAGCGCTTCTTGCGAAGCTCCATCTCTCCCCGCTGACCGCTAACTTTCTGAAACTGCTCGTCGACAAGCGCCGCATCGGCATCCTTGCCGATATCGAAAGCTGTTACCGGGAATTGGTGGACAATGCCCTCAAAAAGGTCAGTGTCACGGTGAAGACGGCTTTTCCTCTTACGGGCGAGCTCTCCGCCAAGCTGCTGAGGGGGATGGAGAAGCTGACCGGCAGGCAGGTCGAGATGACGGTCCAAGAAGACCCAACCCTCCTCGGGGGCATCGTCGTCCGGGTCGGGGATACGCTATACGACGGCAGCATCAGGGTACAACTGAACAACATCAGGAATCTCTTAGGGGAGGATATATAGAGCATGGAAACCATCAGGGCAGAGGAAATCAGTGAAATCATATCCAGGCAGATCAAGGAATATGAGAAAAAACTGGATATCAGTGAAACGGGAACGGTCCTCTCCGTCGGCGACGGCATCGCCAGGGTCTATGGTGTGCAAAACGCCATGGCCATGGAATTGCTGGAATTCCCCGGCGGAATTCTCGGTATGGTCCTGAACCTGGAGACGGATAACGTCGGTGTGGCGGTGCTCGGCGAAGTGACCCACATCAAGGAAGGCGATATCGTGAAGCGTACCGGAAAGATCGCTCAGATTCCCGTCGGCGAGGCGTTATTGGGTCGCGTCATCGATGCCACGGGCGCCCCCCTTGACGGTAAAGGACCAATCGAAACGACGGAATTCCGCCGGATCGAGATGATCGCCCCCGGGGTGGTCTCCCGCCAGCCGGTCAATGAGCCGATGTACACCGGTCTCAAGGCGATCGACGCGATGACGCCTATCGGCCGGGGACAGCGGGAACTGATCATTGGCGACCGCCAGATCGGGAAGACCTCCGTCGGCATCGATGCGATCATTCGCCAGAAAGGGACCGGCGTGAAGTGCATATACGTCGCCATCGGCCAGAAGACATCCACCGTCGCCCAAGTGGTGGAAAATCTGAAGAAGCACGACGCCATGTCTTACACCTGTGTCGTCTCCGCCTGCGCGAGCGATCCTGCGACCCTCCAGTATATCGCCGCCTATTCGGGCTGCAGCATCGGCGAATACTTCCGGGACCGGGGCCAGGACGCCCTGATCGTCTACGACGACCTTTCCAAGCAGGCCGTTGCCTATCGCCAGATCTCACTACTGCTCCGGCGTCCGCCGGGACGCGAGGCTTATCCCGGTGATATCTTTTACAATCACTCGCGGCTCCTGGAGAGAGCCTGCCGGGTCAGCAAGGAACTCGGCGGCGGATCGCTGACAGCGCTCCCCATCATCGAAACACAGGCCGGCGACGTTTCCGCCTACATCCCGACCAACGTCATCTCGATCACCGACGGTCAGGTCTATCTCGAGCCCTCCCTCTTTTTCTCCGGCATCCGCCCGGCGATCAATGTAGGCCTTTCGGTCTCCCGCGTCGGCGGGGCAGCCCAGGTGAAGGCGATGAAACAGGTCGCGGGCACGCTGAAGCTCGACCTCGCCCAGTACCGGGAGCTGGCCGCTTTCGCACAGTTCGGCTCCGATCTGGACAAGGCCACGCAGGCCCAGCTCGACCGCGGCGTCCGGCTGTCCGAGATCCTGAAGCAGCCCCAGTTCTCCCCGATGTCTCTCGCCCAGGAGGTGGTCATCCTCTTTGCCGGGACACGGGGATTCCTCGACAAGTACCCGGTGGACAAACTGAAGAACTACGAGGCGCAGCTCCTGGCTTTCGCGGAAGGCAAGTATCCGGAGATCATGAAGGAAATAGACGAGAAAAAGGTCATCAGCCCGGAACTCGACAAGAAGCTGCGCGCGGCGTTGACTGAATTCGACTCGGTCTACGTCGCCGAGTGAAATTTTACATCAGGAAAGCACTATCCATGCAATAAGGGAGCAAGGTTGAATGGCCGCACTCAAGGACATTAAACGGAAAATCACAGCCGTACAGAAAACGAGGCAGATTACCAGGGCGATGAACATGGTGGCCGCCTCGAGATTCAAGGCAGCCCAGACGCGGATGGAAAACTTCCGGCCTTACGCCGCAAAGTTCATGGAGGTATTAAACAGTCTCGCGCTCCGTGTGGACGCCGAAGCCCACCCTCTGCTCGCGGTCCGGAAGCCGAAGCGGGTCCGCGTCATCTGCATGACCTCCGACCGGGGGCTCTGCGGGGGCTTCAACAATAATCTAATCAAAGCCACCGAACGGTTCATGAAGGAAAAACAGCGTGAGGGCCTGGAGGTGTCGCTCATCCCTATCGGCCGGAAAGGCCGGGACTTCTTCCGGAAAAAGGCGACCATCATCAACGCCCGAGCCGACGTCTTTGGAAGATTCGACATGAACCTTGCCGTGCAGATCTCCGTGGATCTCATCCCGCCTTTTGTCGCCGAGGAGTACGACGAGCTCTACTTATTGTACAGCGAGTTCATCAATTTGGCCGTACACCGGCCGACCGTGGTCCGGCTCTTCCCCCTCCCCTCCATCGGACGCAAGGATGAGTTGGAACCGGGGAAAAGGCTCGATTACATCTACGAACCCTCCGCTGATGCCCTCCTGGAGAAGCTGCTTCCCATGTACGTACACATCCTGATCTTCAGGGCGCTCGTGGAGACCTCCGCCGGGGAAAACGGCGCCCGGATGGCGGCGATGGACAACGCCACCCGGAACTGTGAGGACATGATCCAGAACCTGACACTCAAATACAACAAGGTGAGGCAATCGGCGATCACCGCCGAACTGATGGATATCGTGGGCGGGACCGAGGCCCTGGCGAAAGGTTAAAAGGACAGAGAATAGAGGCTTGCAGCGGAGAGTCGTGAGCCACTTTGATTATTTAAGGAGACGGGTATGAGCATCGGAAAGATTGTACAAGTCATCGGGCCGGTAGTCGATCTGGCGTTCGAGGAAGGACAGCTCCCGAACATCATGAACGCTATCGCCATCACCAATCCCACCATCAACGACCAGGAGGACAACCTGATCGTGGAGGTCGCCCAGCATCTGGGCGACAACGTCGTCCGCTGCATCGCGATGGATATCACCGACGGCCTGGTCCGAGGGATGAAGGCGAAAGACCTGGGCGGACCGATCAGCGTCCCCGTGGGGCCCGAATGCCTGGGCCGGATACTCAACGTCGTCGGCCGGCCGGTCGACGGCCTCGGCCCCGTGAATGCGAAGCACACCATGCCCATCCACCGGGAGGCGCCCACCTTCCTCGAACAGGACACCTCGGTTCACGTCCTCGAAACGGGAGTCAAGGTCATCGACCTCCTCGTCCCGTTTCCCCGAGGCGGCAAGA
>PNOO01000079.1 GCA_013824905.1 Syntrophus sp. (in: bacteria)
ACGGAGGCCACCGCGATAGGGATGACAATGGCGATTCTGACCATGATGGAGGGGGTCAAAGCCGACAGGATGAGTCCGATGATGACCCAGGAGAGAGTGAGGCTGAAATAACTGGGCTTAAACAGACCGATGACCCAGTAAGCCAGCCGCTTGCCCAGTCCGGTGGAGTTCAGGGCAAAACCGAAAAACAGTGCGGGAATCAATATCCAGATCGCCCGTGTGGTATAACCGTTGAAAGCGATGGAATTCTTTACGCCCGACAGCGTCAGAAGCAGCAGCATGACCATGCTGCCTATTGAAAGAGGGACCCATTTCGTACCGAAAATCCAGATGCCGACGGCCACAAAAACCGACATCAAGACCGCATGGCCTAAGGGATTCAGATCCGGCGCGAAGGGCTTGATAATGCCTATACTGAGCCCGGCTACCGTGAAAAGAACGATGCCCAACAAGCGTATATTCATCATTCACCTTCTGTTTCTTTCAGACAAGCGTGTATAGCGGAAACACGTACGAAACGGCCGAATCCGGGCAACTGGTGCGGCAGTTGCCGCAATGCCAGCACTCGTCGGCATAACGGACTTCCGGTCCCCTCTCTCGCATGACGAGGATGAGACCAGGGCAGTCCTCCACACACTTGCCGCACTTGTGGCAGTGGCCGCAGTGAAAACAGCGTTCCGCTTCTACGGCGGCTGAGTCGTCCAATCCGGCGCACTTCTCGGAAAAAGAGATCTCTGCCGAGCGGACGCCCTCTTTTCGCGGCTTCTTCCCGTAGTATTCGGGGTTGAACATCTCCTCGAAACTGACCACATGGGCCTGCCCTTGGCAGGAAACAGCCTCGACGCGGATCTGAAAATCCTCCCCGATAGCCAACAACTCTTGCACCTTCGGGTCGCCCGTCAGAAACCGGTGCATTGCCAAGGCAGCCTCGCGTCCCTGACCGACGGCGTTGGCCACAATGGAAGATCCAGTGGCGACGTCTCCGGCGGCGAAGACACCGCTGATCGATGTCGCTCTGGTGACAGGATCGATCTTCAGCGTTCCGTTTGGATTAAGCGCAATGCCTGCGCCGTTGATAAAATCCAGCTCGGGCTTCACCCCCGATGCAAAGATGACCTGGTCCGCCGCCAGAACCTTTTTTTGCCCCTCTGCTGCTTCCACCCGGACCTCACCCGCATCGTCGAAGCAAAAGCCCGATATCTCAATATACTCCACACCGCCGACCTTTCCCTCCTTCTCCAGCACCCGGGACGCCATGCAGCCGTTGTGGATCATGATCCCCTCCTGAATCGCCTGGGCCAGGTCGTCCGAGGGAGCCGCCATGCAGTCGGCCCCTTCCAGGCAGACGACATGCACTTCTTGGGCGCCGAGCCTTCTGGCGGTGAAGGCGCAGTCGAAGGCAACGCCTCCACCGCCGAGGATGACCACTTTGCGTCCGATCTCCCTGATGAATCCGAGATTGACATGTCTCAAAAATTCAACCCCTTTGATTGCCTTGTCGGCGTGGGGGACATCAAGTTTCCGCTCCTTCCAGGCGCCGACGGCTATCAGGATGGAATCATATGACGCACGAAGCTGCTCAAAGGAGATCTCCTTACCGATCCGCATGTTGGTCCGCGCCTTCACCCCGGTTTCGAGGACGAGGCCGATTTCCATATCCAGGATGTCTTTGGGAAGCCTGTATTCAGGCACGCAGAGCCTCGGCACGCCTCCCAGGGTCGGACCCGCTTCGAAGACCGTGACCTCGTGTCCGAAGAGGCTCGAGAAATAGGCAAATGTCAGTCCTGCAGGTCCCCCGCCGATCACCGCGATCTTCTTGCCCGACCGCTCCATGCGCATGGGTTTCTTGATCCGCGTCCTGTCGGCCGTATCGGCGGCGGCCCTTTCGAGCCCCCGGATATTGATCGCTTCGTCCCATTCCCGGCGGTTGCAGTCCGTTTCGCACGGGCGGGTGCAGATTCTCCCCGTCGTACCTGGAAAGGGATTCCTAGACCTCAGGAACTCCAGGGCCTCCTCGTATCTTTTTTCCTTCACCAGACCGTGCACCTTCTGGATGGGATTCCCTGCCGGACAGGCGGACTCACAGGGCGATGTCCTGGTCTGATAGGTCAGACAGGCCTTCGAGATGAGCGGCCTTTCAATCTCACGGCTGAATACGGGGGGCATGGCATACTCCTATATCAATTGGAATCATCATCACCGGAGTCTCCCTTATTGGGCGCCCCAGGAAAAACGAAACCGCCCTTCTTCCTGCCAGATCACCAGAGGCTTGTTCATCTCGGGATTCAGGTCGGGAAAATCGGTCCTTTTATAAACCCCTCGGCCGCTCTCCTTGCGCCGGAGACAGGTCAGGGTCGTCAGGACGCACGCCTTGTGCATGAAGAGGCCTTCGTGCGTCCGGAGAAGTTCGTGGTAATCCTTTGCCATTATCTTTGACGCATAGGTCAAGATGAAATTCAGCTTTTCGAGGGCGAGCTCCATCCCTTTCTGATTGCGCCTCAATCCCATGTAATAGTCCATCACTGTTCTAATGGTTCCCTCGAACTCCCGGTAGTTCATCCCTTCCTGAAGCCGGAGCGGTGCGAAGATCCTCTCCTTCTCCCGTACCGCGGTCTCTTCGTCGATATCGCCGAGCCGGCCTTCTTCCCGGGCCGCCCTGGCCGCCTGGACTCCCGCATAGTAGCCGCCGCACAGGGCGCCGGACACGTAAGGGAAGACGCACCCGCTGAAGAGGCCCTCGATGTTGGTCTCAAGATTGTCACTCACGCACAGCCCGCCTTCGAGGCTTAGCTCGCTGATCTCCACCTCAAGGAGATCCCGCTTGAAGCAGATCCCCTTCTGGCTCGTATATTCGTTGTAGGTCGCCTTATCTCCGGGCATCAGATCGTACTGCAGGATGCGGGCATCCTCTTCCGTAAAATGGGTCATGTCGATAAAGAAAGGTGGACCTTTCCCCTCGATAAACTCCTGGTATGTGCCCTGGATCTGGTTTCTCCGTAGACCATTCTCCCACATGGGATCGTACTTGCCCATGAACCGCTCCCCCAACGCGTTGAGCTCCCGGCCGCCCATGCTGTTGATCCCGTTCATACCCGGCGCACCCCACCCCTTCGGTATGAGTGTGGCGATCTCCGCGATGTCCATATTCATGATCTTCGCGCCCACTTCATACGGAAGGGCGAAATAAGCGCCCGTCACGAAAGGATCGTGCCAGGTGTTGAACGGATTGCCGCTGGAATTGGTCGACACCCTGTTGACGGTCTTGCCCAGGCAGCAGATCACCTTCTTGGCTTTGAACATATAGAACTCACCCGTCAGCACCTGATAACCGAGGCAACCGGAGATGCGCCCATCCGTCTTGAGGAGTTTGGTGATGAGAACATAGTCGAAGACATGGGCGCCCTCGGCGCGCACGCGCCGGGCAATCTTTCGCTTCAGGGTCTGACCGCCCGAGATATTGAGAAACCAGGCCCCGGGCTGCCCGAATCCCGCAGTGCGGACGTACGAACCATCCTCGTTTCTCAAAAAATTGACCCTTTCCTGCTCGAGGATCTCCAGGATGACCGGGATCACCTTAAACCACCCGTTTTCCAGCATGGTCGGCGTCCACCCGGAGGTGGGCTTGCAGAAGAAGTCCACAAAGGCCCCGCAGGTATCCGTCCCGGGTCCGGCATTCAAGACCGCCGTGAAGTGATCGTTGCCTCCGCCGGCGCTGCCGCAGCTCTCCAGCTTGCCTTTTTCGACGACGACCACATCGGCCCCTTCGCGCCGGGCGGCAATCGCGGCGCCACTGCCGGCGGCTCCCGCACCGAGAATCAGCACATCCGTTTCAACGATCTTCCCCAGCACCGTCTCGGTGATGTTCATATCGACCGGCCTCCCCTTTGCTTTCCAATCCCGGGCAGGGACATTTCCATCTTATGCAGGAGCGCCTCCAGTATGCGGAGCGGCATTTCCCGGTGTTCGAGCCGCCGGACCAGTGTATCCCAGATGGCTTGAATTCTGGTTTCGGTGAAAATATGATTCGCCTTCGTTGCCGCCTCCTCATCGTCGGTCCATTTCGGCTCGCCAAACACCTTTGCAATGCAGAGGGTCTTGATCGTCTTCTCCAGGAGATAGGCGCGCCCCGTGGCCTGTTCAATCGTTTCCCCGACCACTACGATTCCGTGGTTCTTCATGATCGACGCTTTTTCACTGCCCAGCTTTTGGGCCAGAGAGGCCCCTTGCTGGGGTTCGATGATGAGGTCGGTCAAAAGGTCATAGTAGGGCAAGGGATTTGCGAACAGCACCCCCTCGTTGTTCACTGGCCTTAGAATCTGTTCCGTCGCGGAAAAGGCCGTCGCATACATGGGGTGGGTATGCACGATGCAGTTTACATCCTTTCTGATCTTGTAGATTTCCACGTGAATCGGCATTTCCCCATGTGGGTTTCTTTTGCCTTCGATCTTTCGATAGTCGAAATCGATGGTCACGAGATCTTCCTCATGAATCTCGCTCAAACAGAGCCCTCTTCCCTTGATTATCATTCGATCCGGGTTGTTCGGATCCCGGACACTGACATGGCCGAGATCGAGGTCGTCGTGTCCCTCGCTCCCCAGTATCCGGCAGGCCAGCGCCAATTTCTCCTTTGCTTCCTCCCTTGCCGACTTTGCGGTGTTGGCCGGACCCTCATTCATCATCCACGCACCATCCTTTCCCGTGATTGAAATCGTCGTTCCAAACTTGTAAGGGGAAGGCCCGCGGCCTTCCCCTTCTCTGTTATTTTTGAGATTCCTTCCGCCGATCATTTCCGCTGGCAGAGGGAGCCGCCCGGTGGAAATGATCTCCAGGAGCTAATTGGCGGATTGGGCCATGACCTGCTTGAACATGTTGAACTCATCCAAGATCTCCTTCTTGTACTGGGCCCCGTTCTGGTAGTCCGGCACAAAGTCGAACTTATGGATGGCCGCGATAACCGCCGGATCCTTCAGGGTTGCCTGAACGACCGTTTCCCACTTCTTGATGACCTCGGCCGGCAGCCCCTTGGGTCCCACAACGCCCATCCCCGTGTCGACGAGGGTCTGCTTGTACCCCTTCTCATAGGCCGTGGGGATGTCCGGATAGAGGGGATGACGCTCTTTCGAGAAGATAGCCAGGACGCGGACCTTGCCGGCCTGCACCTGCGATCGGGCGGCGGGCAAGGCGATCCCCGCCATGTCCACATGCCCTCCCAGGAGCGCCGTGATGCTTTCCCCGCCGCCCGAGAAGCCCACGGGGACGATGTCCGCCTTTGCATCGTAGCTGATGAGCCGCAGGGCCATGGCGGGATTGGTCCCTACGCCGGGGGTTGAGGCCTTGAGCTTCTTGGGGTTCGCCCTGGCGTAAGCGATCACGTCTTCAAAGGTCTTGAAGGGCGATTCCGTCCGGACGACGAGCGACTGGGGAAAGTTCGCCACCTTGACGATATAGTTCACATCCTCAATTGTGTCGAAGGGAAGATTCTTCGTGAACAGGGGATTGATATTGACCGTATCGGAGTTCCCCGCGCAGAGAGTGTAACCGTCCGGCTTGGCGTTCAGGACACCGGACATCCCTACGATCCCTCCTCCTCCCGGTTTGTTGACGATAGCGATGGTCGTTTTGAAGGCTTTGGAGAAGTGATCCCCGAGGGTCCGCCAGAAGATATCGGTGGCGCCTCCGGACCCGAAGGGGACGACCAGTTGGATGGTCCCCTTCGGGTAATCCTGGGCCGCAGCGGGGGCGGCTCCGATAAAGCAGATCACCAAGAGTAAAAAACAGATGCATCTCTCCAGTCGACGGATCTTCATAAAACACCTCCTTAAGTAATGGGTTTTATTTTTAATTCTGCACCGGCGGCTACTCTTCGCCAGTGCGCAATTCCGCGCTGACCCTCGTCTTCTTCAGGAAGAGGGGTGAAAACAGGATTAATAGACCCGCAATCAGGAAAAACGCGGAGATCGGCCGTGTGAAAAAGACCGTGACATCGCCATCCGAGATGACCAGGGAGCGACGTACGGCGTTTTCCATGATCGGCCCCAGGACAAGAGCCAGCACGAGCGGCGCCGCCTCGTAATCGAGCTTTTTCATGAGATAGCCGATCATGCCGAAAATGGTCATGATAATGATATCGTAGGAATTGTTGTTCGTTGTATAGGAACCGATGATGCAGAACAGCAGGATCAGTGGGAACAGGTAATGATACGGGATCTTGAGGATCTTGACCCAGAGGGGAATCAGGGGGAGATTCAGGATCAGGAGCATGACGTTTCCCACATAGAGGCTGGCCACCACGCCCCAGAATACCTCGGGCGATTCCGTCATGAGCAGGGGCCCCGGACGCAGGCCGTGGATCATCAGGGCGCCGAGCAGCAATGCCGTGGCCGCGCCCGTCGGGATACCAAGACTCAGCATGGGGACCAGGGTCCCGCAGGAAGCCGCGTTGTTGGCCGACTCGGGGCCTGCGACACCTTCGATCATCCCCGTACCGAACTTCTCGGGATGTTTGGAGAGCCTCTTCTCGAGAGTGTACGACAGAAAGGTGGGGATAACGACGCTCATGCCGGGAATGACGCCGAGGAAGAAACCGATGATCGTGCCTCGGCCGATGGGGAAGATGCTGCGCCGCCACTCCTCCCGGTTGGGCAGCAGCCCCTTGATCTTCGTCTTGAGGACCTCCTGCTTGAAGGCCCGCTCGACGTTGAGGAACACCTCCGAAACCCCGAAGAGTCCGATCACGATCTGAACGAGTCCCAGGCCGTCCATGAGCGAGGTGATTTTGTAAGTGAAACGGGTCACCCCCGTCATGTTGTCCAGACCGACGGTCCCGAGCATCAGGCCGAAGCAAACCATGATGAGCGCGTTGATGATGGAGCCCCTGGCCAGATAGACCAGAATGCTCAGCCCCATGATCATGAGGGAGAAATATTCCGGGGGTCCGAACCTCAGGGCGAATTTCGCCAGGGTCGGGGCGAGGAAGATCAACAAAAAGATGCTGACCGTTCCGGCGATGAACGATCCGAAGGCGGAGATGCCCAGGGCAGCCCCCGCCCGCCCCTGCCGCGCCATCCGGTAACCGTCCAGACAGGTGACCACGGAGGCAGCCTCCCCGGGGATGTTCACGAGAATCGACGTGGTCGAGCCGCCGTACATTGCGCCGTACATGATCCCCGCCAAAAGGATGATGGCCGAAACCGGGGGTACATGAAAGGTGACGGGTAAAAGCAGTGAGAGGGCCGCCGGGGGGCCGATCCCCGGCAGAACGCCGATGAGCGTCCCCACGAGGACCCCGATGAAACAGAACAGGAGGTTCATCGGGAGGGTCGCTATGCTGAAACCGAACAGAAGATCACGGAAAACGTCCATGGCAGGTATCGACTCCTTAAAATCCGAGAATTCCTGCGGGGATCTGAGCCCCCAGCAGGACGTTGAAGAAGAATTCCGAAAAGACGGCCGTGATGGATGAGGCCAGCAGGGTCTTTGTCCAGGTCTGGGGTTCGATGACCTTCAGGAGCAGCAGCATGAACAGGAAGGTGTTGATCATTAAGCCCAACTTTTCCAGAGTCAAAGCATAGGCTATAAGGGCCGCGAGGATGACGACGAGGTTCCACCAGCGGAAGCGCTCCGCAGAGCAGGGTGCAGGAACCCCTGCCTGTTCCCGGAGGGATTGGAATAGGGCGATCACGGCCAGCAGACCGGTCACGAGGGCGACCATAAAGGGGAAAAAACCGGCGCCGGGGTCCTTCATCTCGCCCATGGGAAGGCGAAAGGCCTCGCGCGACAGCACTGCTGAAAAGAGCAGCCAGAAGAGACTGGCGCAGATTTTCACCGACCTCATGTCGCATCACCCTCCTTATGATTGGTACCCGTCCGGCCCGGGTCGATCAGGTTTTCCTCAACAGATGGACAGCAATAGACGCCCATAAAAATCTGTGTCTCTTTTAAAAAGCGTATAATGCTCTTCCATGAGTGTCAAGGATATCCCTCTACCTTTCAATGTAATTGATCAGGTCACGCCTCTCACCCTGAATGAACCGCCGGAGGTTCTCCTCGATGATCGGCAAGGTCTGCTCACAGTAGATGTCGCTCATCCCCCCCACGTGGGGCGTGATGATGACGTTCTTTGCCCTCCATAAAGGATGATCTTCGGGAAGCGGTTCAACGGGAAGCGTGTCCAGGGCGGCGCCTGCGATTTTTCCGCTCTCCAGGGCCTCGATCAAGGCCGCCTCGTCCACCAGCTCCCCCCGGGCGATGTTGATCACATATGCGGTCGGCTTCATGCGGGAGAGGACCTTCGATCCCACGATCTTTTTGGTTTCAGGCGTCGACGGCGCCGTCAGGATCAGATAATCGACTTTCCCCGCCACTTCCGGAAGTTTGTCGGGATGATAAAAGGCATCCACGGAGGCGATTTTTCTCTCGACGATATCGATCCCCAGGACGGTCATCCCGAAGCATTTGCACTTATCGGCGATCGCCTCTCCAATCACCCCCATCCCCAAAATCCCGACCTGCTTTTGAAAGAGGAGTTTTCCGGGCCAGCGCTCCCATCGCCTTCGAACTTGGTTTCGCACGACCTGAGGGAAGTCCCTGTTCAAGGCAAGCATCAACAGAACCGCCATCTCCGACATCTGAGGGCCGTGGATCCCACGGCAGGATGTCACGATGACCTCTTTTTTCAGCGAGGGACGATCAAGGAGGTAATTGACGCCGGCGGTCGTGACCTGTATCCACTGGAGCTTAACGGCCTGCTTGAGCAGTTCGTCGGATACACGAAAGACGGTAACGAGGACCTCCATCTTTTCAACATGATCCTGGATATCGGCTTCCCGGACGACCGCGTGAAATTCGACATCTGGGAAAATGGGGGCCAATGCCTTCTTGTATTCACCTGCATCTCTGTCTGAGATCAGAACATACATGATTTTCTCCCATCACCTTTACAGGATGATCATCTCTTTGGGTGTCTTGTGCAGGCACGGGCTGACACCGTTTTCCGTAAGCAAATAATTGTTACATAGCGTTGTCCAGACATTTCTGCTTTTCCCGACGGGATGGACGGCGAGATTCATCCCCGGTTGGAGGATCATCGTCTCGTCATAGCGGATCGCCGGTCTTTCCACGAGATCGTACCCTTCGCCGTGCGCATAGAGCCTCCCCTCCGGGGCGTACCCTCTTTTGCGCAGGAAGGCATTATGGGCGTCCCAAATCTCTTTTGGATCCGCCCCCGGCTTCAATAGATCGAGGGTGACCTTTTCCGCTTCCAGGACGACCGCATAGGTGTCCATGGTCTCTTGAGAAGGTTCGCCCAGGGAAAAGGCGCGGGCGATCTCCGTATAATACCCCCCGGGACCGTTTCCCTCGATCAGGATGACGAAATGGTCTTTTTCCTTGATCACCCGGTTCATGAAATGGCGCTGGTTGAACCCTGAGGGTTCACCGGGCGGATAGGAGCAGGTGAGGATCTGCAGACGTTCACAACCCAGGCGGGTGCAAACATAGTGAGCCTCGGCATAGAGATCGACTTCTCTCATTCCCGGCTTGAGACACTTTTTGACATGGTCGAGGGTCAGGTCCTGAATCTCGGCGGTCCGTTGAATCAGCTCAATCTCCTCGGGAAACTTGATCGCCTTGAGAAGATCGATTGCATCCGTTGCATCGACAAATCGTGTCGTCGGCAGGTGTTGCGTCA
>PNOO01000080.1 GCA_013824905.1 Syntrophus sp. (in: bacteria)
TACCGGGACAGGAAGGTCAGAAAAAGGGATTTTCGGAAACTGTGGATTACACGCATCAATGCCGCCGCGCGCCTGAACGATATCTCTTACAGCCGCCTGATCAACGGTATGCATAAGGCAGGCGTCGAGATTGACCGGCGGGTCCTCTCCGAGTTGGCCATTCATGATCCCCGCGGATTTTCCGAAATTGTGACCATCGCAAAGGGTGATCGGACGGCATGATGGGAGAGCTGGCGGCGCTTCGGGAACAGGCGGAGGCCGAGCTCCGGAAGGCCGGAACGGAAGAGGATCTCCTGACTGTCCGTACCCGTTATCTCGGCAGAAAGGGGCTGCTTACAGGGTTATTGCGCAATATCAGTCATGTGGCCCTCGAGGAGAGACCCGAATTCGGCAAGCGCTGTAATGAAGTGAAAGAGGATCTCTCCGCCCGGATCGATCAGCTTCTTGCCGGGATGGCAGCCTCAAAAAGGAATGAAAGCCTCCTGCGCGAGAGGATCGATGTCACGCTTCCCGGCAGAGGCGTCCGTCACGGAACTCTCCATCCGGTGACACAGGTGCGGGAGGAGATTTGCCGGATATTTGCCGGTCTGGGCTTTTCGGTCGTGGAAGGGCCGGAAGTCGAACTGGACTACTATAATTTCGAAGCCTTGAACATCCCCAAGGACCATCCGGCGCGGGACATGCAGGACACCTTCTATGTAGAAGAGAACATTGTTCTGCGCACCCATACCTCCCCGGTCCAGGTCCGGATCATGGAAAAGACCACGCCGCCGGTGAGGATCCTCTCTCCGGGCCGCGTCTACCGCAGGGATTCGGACATCTCGCATACCCCCATGTTTCACCAGATAGAAGGCCTTCTCGTGGACAGAGGTGTTACCTTTGGTGATTTGAAGGGGATCCTGACGGTTTTCCTCAAACAGGTATTCGGAGAAGAGACGGCGCTGAGGTTCCGTCCCAGTTTCTTTCCCTTCACCGAGCCGAGTGCCGAGGTCGATATCCGGTGCGTCATGTGCAGCGGCAAGGGGTGCCGGGTCTGCGGCCAGAGCGGTTGGCTGGAAATCCTGGGATCCGGGATGGTTGATCCCGAGGTGTTCAAGAATGTCGGTTATGATCCGGAGGAATTTACCGGTTTTGCCTTCGGTTTAGGCCTGGAGAGGATCGCGATGCTGAAATTCGGAATCTCGGATATCCGTCTCTTTTTTGAAAATGATATGAGATTTCTCGATCAGTTTTAACGGTATCGGTATAAGCCCCTATGTTAGTCAGTCTGAATTGGCTTCGAGATTATGTGGATGTGGATGTGCCGGCGACGGAACTGGCGGAACGGCTGACCATGGCCGGACTGGAGGTGGACGCCCTCAATGAGAAGGGGCCTGACTTCCGCGGTGTCCGGGTGGCCAGGATCCTCTCCCTCAAACCCCATTCCAATGCCGATCACTTGTCCCTCTGTGAAGTCACAACCGGAGAATCCACCTATCCGGTCGTCTGCGGCGCCAGGAACATCCGCGTCGGCGATACCGTCCCCTTGGCCCTTGTCGGGGCGACCCTCCCTGGTGATTTAGTCATCCGGAGTTCACGTATCCGAGACGAGGTCTCCGAGGGAATGCTCTGTTCCGAGGAGGAACTGGGGATCGGCACGTCCGCTTCGGGGATCATGATCCTCCCTTCCGATCTGCCTTTGGGTTCAGAACTGGGAGATGTCCTCAATCTGAGGGATGCCGTTCTCGATATCGGCGTGACCCCCAATCGGGCTGATTGCCTCTCCGTTATCGGAGTGGCCCGCGAATGGGCGGCCATTGCGGGAAAGGAGCTGCGTTATCCCGCCACTGATGTCATCGAGAACGGTGAGGACATCCGAGAGATCACCTCCGTATCCATTCTCGATTCCGATCTCTGCCCCCGTTATACGGCGAGGATCATCAAGAATGTCCGGATCGGGCCTTCCCCTTTATGGATCAGACAAAGGCTGGAAGCGGTCGGACTTCGCCCCATCAATAATATAGTGGATGTGACCAACTTCGTGATGATGGAATTGGGCCAGCCCCTGCATGCCTTCGATTTTCGTTTCCTGGAGGAAGGGAGGATTGTGGTCCGAAGGTCACGGGAGAGTGAGCGGTTCATTTCCCTCGACGGGAAAGAACGGACCCTGCGAGCCGACACGCTGCTGATCTGCGACGGCGTAAAGCCGGTGGCCATCGGCGGGGTTATGGGCGGCCTCAATTCAGAGATCCAGCCGGATACGGAAGTGATCCTCCTTGAGAGCGCCTATTTCAATCCCTCTTCCATCCGCAAAACCTCTCGGGAACTCGCCATGGGGACCGACGCCGCCTTCCGGTTTGAGCGGGGGATAGATCCGGAGGGGGTGATCCGGGCGCTCAACCGGGCAGCCCGCCTCATCGCGGAGGTTTCCGGAGGAACTCTTTGCCAGGGGGTGATCGATCAATATCCACAGAAGATCCGGACGGCGAGAAGGGTACCTCTGCGAATCCGGCGGGTGAACGATATTCTCGGCATTGCCGTACCTGCAGAAGAGATCATTCGCACCCTTGAGAGTCTGGAAATGGCTGTAGAATCGGTAGACGAAGGACGAATCGCGGTCACCCCGCCGACCTGCCGTGTCGATATCACCCGGGAAATCGATCTTATCGAGGAGATCATCAGGTTGTATGGATATGACCGGGTGCCGGCGACCCTCCCCGGCGTATCGGTGATCGCCGGAGTCAGTGACGGGAAAAGGTCGGTCGAAGGGCGCCTCCGGGAGATCATGACCGGCGCGGGTTATACGGAGGTGATCAACTACAGCTTCATTTCTCCTAATGCCGTCGATCAGCTCGGCCTTGGAGAAGCGGATGAGCGGCGCAGCCATGTCCTTATCCGAAATCCCCTGACGGAAGAACAGGCGGTCTTGCGGACCACCATAATCTACAGCCTTCTGCTCAACGCCAAAAGAAACGCCGACTGCGGCAGCTTCGATCTGAAGATCTTCGAGACGGGAAAGACCTTCATCCGGTGCGGGGAAGGTGAGCTGCCGCGGGAACAGAACCGCATGGCCTGTCTCATCACGGGGCGCCGTTACGAAGACCGGTGGCATTCTCGGGATTTACGTGCAGATTTCTACGATCTGAAGGGTTGTATCGAGAGTATTCTGGATGTGCTCCGGATTCCCTCGCCCTCTTTCAGATCCGGCATTCATGAAACCATGTTGCATCCGGGGATATCCTGCGGCGTGTACAGTGGTGAGGAAAAGGTAGGCTTTTTAGGGGAGATCCATCCGGATCTCCTGATACGCCTCGATCTAACGGGTCCAATCCTGGTATGTGAGCTGGATCTGGATTTCCTTGCGGCCCATTTTCACGCAAAGGCGCCCTTCCGCAGCATTCCCCGGTTTCCATCGAGTTCGCGGGATGTGGCCTTTCTTATCCGTCGTGAGATGGAGGCGCGAGATGTATTCAGGCTGGCGGAAGATTCGCACGAAGAATTGCTTGAAAAAGTTCAAATCTTTGATGTATATGAAGGCGCAAGCATCCCTGCGGGGATGAAAAGTGTGGGAGTGAGGTTTTCCTATCGCTGTGCGGATCGGACATTGACGGACGATGAGGTCAATGAGGCCCATGCGAGGATTGTGCACGCGGTTGTCAATGCGACAGGGGGATCAATCAGATAAGGGACGGACCAATTGGCAATAAACGAAGGAGGAAGAGATGACAAAGATCGATATCATTCAGGACGTGTATGAAAAGCTGGGTTTTTCGAAGAAGGATTCGGCGCGGATCGTCGAGTCAGTCTTCGATATCATCAAAGACAGCCTGACGAAGGGCGAGAAGATCAAGATTTCCGGATTCGGGAATTTTGTTGTCAAGGAGAAGAAATCCCGACGGGGCAGAAATCCCCAGACCGGTGATGAGATCGCCATCTCTGCCCGCAGGGTACTGACGTTCAAGTCCAGCCAGGTCCTTCGCAAGGCGCTCAACGACTGATTAAAAGCCGCTTGAATTTGATGAGCGCGATGAACGAAACGCCAAGGACTCTGTCACTTAAGGACATCATGCATGATGTTGGGATCTGATAATGGATGGGTCGATTCCAGATAAACGGTATTTCCGGATCGGCGAAGTCGGCAGACTTTTGAATGTTCAACCTTATGTTGTCCGATACTGGGAATCCGAATTCAAATCTGTCCGACCAATCCGCACCCGGTCCGATCAGCGACTCTACCGGCGAAGGGATGTGGAAGAACTGTTGCTGATCAAAAAACTCCTCTATGAGGAAAATTACACCATCCACGGCGCCAGAAAACAGCTCCGTAAGATACGGGGTGAGGAGCCGTTTAATGTCCCCCTTGCCGCCATGGGACAGGAAGAACTACTTGCAGAAATAGAGAAAGGCTTACAGCAGATCAGAGAAATCGTCAACCGAACCTGATGCTCTTGAAGTAAAACGGCAAAATCCTAATGTGCATAAAAAGGCCGATAAGAAACCACCTGGTTTCCCCTCGGCCTTTTTCGTTACCAGTCAGTTGCTCTCCATTCATGCCCTGCCGGCTGCCACCCGCCGGTAGAGAGCAAAGTGAATGGATCCGTCCCATGCCTTATGACTACTTCTTGCTTGCCCGTTTGGATGCCTTCAACGGATTGATTTTCTGTGTCGCTTCCTTGACCTCAGCTTTGATATGAGACGCTGTCGGGCATTTTCCCGCCCGCCATTTTCCGGCCGGATCCGGATATACCCGGCAATACTTTCCCGTTGCGTACTCGATGACCTTGCCGCAGCCCTCACACTTATCGATGATTGCCAGACAACTGCCCCCGTTGAATCCGCAACCCTTCTTGGTCATGAAGCCGCACTCGATGCCGCTTTTAATGGTTTGACAAATCATACTTCTCTCCTCATTAAATGATGGGGTAACGAACCCCTAAAAAAACCGACCCGCTTTCAAACCATGTTCATGGCCAAGTCGGGTCGGTGATACACTTCCTCAAAGGCGTGCCTTGCTATCAAAATACAAATAAGTTGTCAAGCAAAAAATGCAGTAAAAAATGCATTAAAATGCATTCAGGCGAATGGATTGACTTCATGTGCCATTCATGTTAGGCAACGCCATCAAGCGCTCTGGAAGGCAGAAGGCCGATCTGAAAAACATGCGGCGCCTCCGGCTTGCGATGATCTTCCCGGTGAGGACGTCTTTTGTGAAAAGATCGGTTCTGATCAATATTTTCTTACGTTCACTGACCATTCAGGCCTCCTTCAACTTCAAGAGGATGCAGAATCTGGGTTTCGCCTTTGCCATATTGCCATTGCTCCGCAAATATGATCCGCAACGGATCGTGGATTCGCTCATCAGCCATTTGCAGATGTTCAATACTCATCCTTACCTTACCGCGGCGGTCATCGGCTCCGTCGTAAGGCTTGAGGAGGACGGCGACACACTGGAAGCGGAGCATCTGAAGAAAGCCGTCATGGGGCCTTATGCGGCGATAGGAGATTCCTTCTTCTGGGGGGCTCTGCGGTTATTTTCGGCAGTCAGTGCCGTGATCCTTGCTTATCAGGGTTTTCTGCTGGC
Organism: Syntrophus sp. (in: bacteria); assembly: GCA_013824905.1. GTDB lineage: Bacteria > Desulfobacterota > Syntrophia > Syntrophales > UBA5619 > JAKAFS01. Next base: position 5,561 of record PNOO01000080.1, read on the forward strand.
GCCTTTGGTGTTTCTGTTGCTCTATAATCCGGCCCATATATGGGTCAGGGGAAGAGGCTTTTTCGAAAGTTACCGTCAAGGCAAACACGGGATCGATTTTATCAAGGGTTTGGACCTTCCCGGATTGACCGGGAGAATCCGGTTGCTTTCCTTGACACTGACGGGTGTCCTGGCGGCTGTGGTGGTGGAAATGGCATACAGGCCTCGGGATTTCCTGCTCGAAATCCCCTTGAAGGCGGTTGCATTGACTTTGATTCTTGTGTGTTTTCTGGGAATTCACAGAGGAATATCCCCACTTAAGATCCTCTATGGAATGACATTCTTGTGCATGGCGCTGTCCATTTGATATGGTGGAAATAAAGACATTTGAGATAACGAATCGTCTGGGGATACATGCTCGGGTGGCCGCCAAACTGGTCGAAACAGCCAATCGCTTCCAAGCGGAGATTTTTCTGGAGAAAGATGGTGTTGCGGTTAACGGGCGGAGTATCTTGGGCATACTCACGCTCTTCTGCCCTCAAGGGAGCCGATTGACGATTTCTGCTAAGGGTATCGACGCAAAAGAAGCGATGGAGGCCTTTGCCGGGCTGGTCGCGGAGAAATTCGGGGAAGCGTGACGGGGTGAGGCCCTCATAATAGCTCTCCGATTGATGATAACAGGAGATTACATGGTTGACGATGATCTGAAAAAAACTTTTGTCATAAAGGGAATTGGTGTTTCTCCTGGGATCGTCATCGGCAAAGCCTATCTTTTCGACCGGTTCGATGCGCAAACGCCCTTTTATAAACTGACCGATCCGGACCTGATCAACAAGGAGATCCAGCGTTTCCGGAAGGCGCTTCGGGAATCGGAGAAGCAGCTCCTCGATCTGAAAAACAGACTGAGTGATCTGGGTGGAGGGATGGACCCGCTCTATATCATCGATGTCCATATCATGATCCTGAAGGATCGGAAATTCGTCGACCAGACGATCCAGAACATCCGCGAGATGTCTGTCAATGCCGAATGGGCCGTCCGGATGACCGTCGACAAATATCGGGATATCTTCGACCGCATGGAGGATGACTACCTCCGGGGGCGAATCAGCGATATCCAATATGCCGGACAACGGATCATGGCGAATCTCACCGGTAAAAAACGGGCGGTTCTGGATGTGGGAGAAAGGGTCGTCATCATTGCCACGGATCTGTCTCCCGCCGATACGGCCCAGATGAAAATCGACAGTGTGCTCGGATTCGCCACGGATATCGGAGGAAAGACCTCCCATACGGCGATCGTGGCCCGTTCGCTTGAGATCCCCGCCGTTGTGGGTCTGGTGAGCATTACCCGGGACGTTCGGACCAACGATGATATCATTATCGATGGGTCCGCCGGTGTCGTTATCATCCATCCCGATCCCGAGGTTCGGAAGCGCTATGAAGATAAAAAAAGACTCTATGAGGCCGCCCAGGATGATCTTTTGGATTACGCCCATCTTCCGGCTGTGACAAAGGACCACCATAGCGTGGAGATCGGCGGCAACATCGAATTCGTCGAAGAGATCCCCTCCGCCATCGCCCATGGCGCGGACGGGATCGGACTTTACCGGACGGAGTTCATCTACATCAACCGGGAAGAGCTTCCCAGCGAGGAAGATCACCTCGCCAGCTACCGTTCAGTGATCGGTGTCAAGGGCCTTTCCTGGGCGACGATCCGCACTTTCGATCTGGGTGGCGACAAGTTTTACCCGGATAAAAAGACCTCTCGCGAGTTGAACCCCCAACTGGGACTTCGAGCCATACGGTTCTGCCTGAAGGAAGTGGAGCTCTTCAAGATCCAGCTGCGGGCGATTCTTCGGGCGAGCGTTCAAGGGAAGCTCAGGATCATGTTTCCGATGATATCGGGTATCGAAGAGATCCGCGCCGCCAAGCGGATTTTCTTCGAGGTGAAGGATGAGCTGTTGGCCAAAGGGGAACCGGTAGGAAAGGATATCGAAATAGGCGTCATGATCGAAGTCCCTTCGGCGGTGATCGTTGCCGAGGAACTGGCCAAAGAAGTGGATTTTTTCAGTATCGGAACCAATGATCTTATTCAGTACGTCTTGGCGATTGACCGGATCAATGAACGGGTCACCTATCTGTATGAACCCCTGCATCCGGCGGTACTGCGCCTGATCAAACAGGTCGTGGATGTGGGCCACAAGGCGGGGATCAGGGTGGCGATGTGCGGAGAGATGGCGGGAGAGCCGGCCTATACCATGATCCTATTGGGATTGGAACTGGATGAACTTAGCATGAATCCTCTGGCCATTCCGCGTGTGAAGAAGATCATTAGGGGGTCCACACTGAAGGAGTCCAAGGCCCTTCTGAACAAGGTGATTACCCTTTCCTCCACCGCGGAGATTCAAGCCTGTGTCGATGCTGCCATGCGGAAACACTTCCCGGAGGAATTTCCGGTGAATGGTCAGTGAAAACATGAGGAGCTGAAGGAGCATGTCCATCCTGGCGACTATCAGATCATGGGCGACGGAGATCGGAGTCTACCATGTGGGGAGTCTCTATAGAGAGGACAATTACCCCCTCTACTGGCTGGTCCGGAAGGTGCTTTCGAAGGTCCGGATTTCCGATGAGACGGCGCAAGGGCTGAGGTCGCTTTCGGAGGAGGGGGTGGTCGTCTATGCCCTGAAAAACAAAAGTCAGCTCAACAGTCTGATCCTCCGCGAGCTTTGCGTAAGGAATGGAATCCCTCAGCCGGTTTACTGTCACGGTATCAATATGATCACATGGCAGCCATTTCGCATGTCCCTCCGTGTGATCCTGTCCCATATTTTCCGACGAATCTTCAAAAAAACGGCCCTCGATACCGCAAGGACGGATTATCTGAAAGAACTCATGCGGAATCGCAAGAGCGCGATCATCCATCTCGGGGAGTCCGAACTCTTTGAAAATCCATTTGTAGAGGACACACTCTTTCAGCTGATGGATGTGCAGGCGACCTCTCCGGCGCCGATCTATCTCTGTCCGGAATTGATTACGTACGGGCGCAGAAGGGAAAAGGAAAAGGAGAGTCTGATCAACATCCTCTTCGGCCAAAGCGATGCGACCGATCCCTTGCGGCGGGTCATCACCTTCCTTCGGTATTCCAACAAGGCTTCCGTAATCTCTGCCGAGCCCGTGAACCTTGCCGAGTTCATCAAGACGGGTGAAGGGCTCTCCCGTGAAGAGCTGGTCCGGCGACTCCGCGGGGAGCTGATCGACCGAATCGATGAAGAGAAGGCGGCGATCGTGGGGCCGCTCCTGAAATCCAGGGAAGAGATTATCGGGATGGTCCTTCGGGACAGGGGACTGGTCACCTTCATGCAAGAGACTGCGGAGAAGGCGAAAAAGGGAAAGAGGGATTTTAAAGCCGTCCAAAGGGAGGCAAGAAAATATCTGGATGAGATCGCCTCCGATTACAGCGAGATCTTCGTCGAGATATGGGAAAGGATCCTGAGCTGGTTGTGGAACAACATTTACGACGGCGTGGTGGTCGATGTTGAAGGCATTGCGAAGATCAGAAACGTCTCCAAGAAGATGCCCTTTGTCATCATCCCCTCTCACCGGAGCCATATCGATTATCTCCTGCTGTCCTACATCTTCTACAAAAACAACATCCAGATGCCGTTCGTGGCGGCCGGGACCAACCTTTCCTTCTTCCCGATGGGATACATCTTCCGGAAATCAGGCGCGTTCTTTCTGCGACGGAGCTTCAAGGGAAACGAACTTTATGCCGAGGTTTTTGCCAAGTACATCAAGGTCCTTCTGAAGGAGGGGTTGCCCCTGGAATTCTTCATCGAGGGAGGGCGCAGCCGGACGGGAAAAATGGTGATGCCCAAGTACGGAATCCTCTCCATGATCATCCAAGCCTATCAGGAAAAGGCCTGTGAAGACCTGGCTGCAATCCCCGTCTATATCGGATATGACCGGGTCATCGAAGAAAAATCCTATCTCCAGGAGCTCAGCGGCCTCCCAAAGGAGAAGGAAAAAGCGACGGAGATGATCAAGAGCGGCAAGCTGCTCCGGAAACGGTACGGTCGCGTTTACATGAACGTCGGAGAACCGATCCTGCT